>NZ_JBLUOI010000053.1:0-35025 GCF_048059995.1 Metabacillus sp. YM-086
CTCGGACATTAGCGATAACTGCCTTTGGGGAAATGGACGTTTCAATTATAGATGAACTACCAGCAGGAAGGAAAACAATCGAAACCTACTGGGTAAAGCCTGATATGCTAGAACGTATATTAGCCTTTATTGAAAAGGAAGTTTCAAAAGGGCGGCAGGCTTATGTTATTTGTCCGCTTATTGAAGAATCTGATAAGTTAGATGTCCAAAATGCTCTTGATGTTCATAGTATGCTCACTCAACACTATAGAGGTCGTTATAAAGTAGGTCTTATGCATGGCAGGTTAAGCTCTGATGAAAAAGATGAAGTAATGAGGAGTTTTAGTCAAAACGAGGTTCATATTCTTGTGTCAACGACTGTTGTTGAAGTTGGTGTAAACGTACCAAACGCTACCACTATGGTTATTTATGATGCGGAACGTTTTGGATTATCTCAACTCCATCAACTCCGTGGTCGGGTTGGAAGAGGAAGTGATCAGTCATATTGTATTTTGTTAGCTGATCCTAAGTCGGAAACGGGGAAAGAACGAATGAAAATAATGACTGAAACAAATGATGGTTTTGTTCTCTCTGAGCGAGATCTTGAGCTTAGAGGCCCTGGTGATTTTTTCGGAAAAAAGCAAAGTGGTGTTCCTGTTTTTAAGGTTGCAGATATGGTTCATGATTATAGAGCTTTGGAAGTAGCAAGGCAGGATGCAGTTGAACTTGTAGGTTCGGAGGAATTTTGGAAGGGAAATCAATATGAGGCTTTAAGAAACTACCTTACTAACTCGGGAGTATTGGATGGTGAAAAATTAGATTAAACTCTTGCTCTATAAATATCAAAAGTAGAAACACTGCATGTAATAGAGTTAGGACTACAATACTTTTTAGAAAACAGATTGCAATGACTTGCAATCTGTTTTCTTTATATATATACTACTATTAGTACCTAGTCTTAATAGTTCGGACGGTGTCGTATACATAATGAGGAAGAATAAGAAAGAAAGACAGTCATTATTACAAGAAACAATTGCTATCACCCCATTCATAACAGATGAAGAATTAGCGGAAAAATTTCAAGTGAGTATTCAAACAATCCGTTTAGATAGGTTAGAGCTATCAATTCCTGAATTAAGAGAACGAATAAAACATGTAGCGGAAAAGAAACTAGATGATGAGGTAAAAGCGCTGCCGATTGAAGAAGTTATTGGTGAAATTATCGACCTTCAGCTTGATCATTCTGCGATCTCTATGCTAGAAATAAAAAAAGAACATGTTTTTAGTAGAAATCAAATCGCACGGGGACATCATCTTTTTGCACAAGCAAATTCGTTAGCGGTTGCTATGATAAATGATGAGCTTGCTTTAACAGCGAAAGCAAATATTCGATTTACCACACAAGTTAAAGAAAATGAACGTGTCATTGCCAAGGCTAAAATAGTAAAAAATGATCCAGAACAAAGACGAACATTAGTAGAAGTGAACAGCTTTGTGGGCAATGAATTAGTGTTTTCGGGTGAGTTCGAAATGTATCGCTCAAATCCAACACAAAGGTAGGTTACATAAATGAAGCTCGCAATTGATGCGATGGGTGGAGACAATGCACCACAAGCAGTTGTAGAAGGAGTAATGAAAGCTATCACTGCTTTTCCAGATTTAGAAGTAACATTAATAGGACAAGAAGATAAAATTAAAACATACTTAACAGATTCCACACGAATCTCAATTTTACATACAGATGAAGTGATAGAAGCTACTGATGAGCCTGTTCGCGCGGTTAGACGGAAGAAAAATGCGTCAATGGTTTTGATGGCAAATGAAGTGAAAGAGGGAAGGGCAGATGGTTGTATTTCTGCTGGGAACACGGGAGCACTGATGACAGCAGGCCTCTTTGTTGTTGGTCGAATTGAGGGCATAGAAAGACCTGCTTTATCGCCAACTTTGCCAACATTAAATGGAAAAGGTTTTTTATTTTTAGATGTTGGTGCAAATGTAGACGCAAAGCCGGAACATTTATTGCAATATGCAATAATGGGTTCTATATATGTTGAGAAAGTTCGTGGAGTTAAAAATCCACGTGTTGGTTTGTTAAATGTAGGTACAGAAAATAAAAAAGGAAATGAGTTAACAAAACAAACTTATGAGCTTTTAAAACAAACAGATTTAAATTTTGTAGGAAATGTTGAATCAAGAGATTTAATGGAGTCCGTTGCAGATGTTGTTGTAACAGATGGGTTTACTGGTAATATCGCTTTAAAGACAATTGAGGGTACAGCTCTCTCTGTTTTTTCTATGCTTAAATCAGCTTTAACGAGTAACCTTAAGTCTAAAATTGCTGCAGGTATCTTAAAGCCCCAGCTAAAAACAATAAAACAACAGATGGACTATTCAGAGTACGGTGGTGCTGCGCTCTTTGGCCTTAAGGCACCAGTAATAAAAGCACACGGCTCATCAGATGCTAATGCAATATACAATGCAATTCGACAAACTAAAGATATGGTGTCTTATGATGTTGCTGAGACAATTTATGCATCGCTTAAAAATATGAATAAAGAAGATTAACAGGATAGAAATGGGGGAACACTTTCATGACAAAAATCGCTTTTTTATTTCCTGGTCAAGGTTCACAGACTGTTGGGATGGGAAAAGACTTTTTTGAAGAAGTAGAATCATCTAAAGAAATTTTTGATAAAGCTGATGAACGATTAGGTCAAGAATTATCAAAACTTATTTTTGATGGACCACAAGATACATTAACTTTGACTTATAATGCTCAACCGGCTCTCCTAACAACAAGCATTGCGATATTAAACTATTTCAACCAATTTAATATCCAAGCAGATTATGTTGCTGGACATAGTCTTGGTGAATACTCAGCGCTTGTTGCAGCAGGTGTACTTCCTTTTGAAGATGCAGTTTATGCTGTTAAAAAGCGTGGAGAATATATGGATCAAGCGGTCCCGGCAGGACAAGGAGCTATGTCAGCTGTTTTAGGCATGTCAGCTGAAGAATTAGAAAAAGTAACAGCTAAGGTTTCTGATGAAGGTAACTCGGTACAACTAGCTAACTTAAATTGTCCAGGTCAAATCGTTATTTCAGGAACGGCTGAAGGAGTTGAAAAAGCTTCAGCACTTGCAAAAGAAAATGGAGCAAAAAGAGCAATTCAACTTGTAGTTAGTGGTCCGTTTCATTCTGAATTAATGAAACCTGCGGCACATAAGTTTCAAGACGTATTATCTCAATTAAGCTTCCAAGATGCATCTATCCCAGTTATAGCAAACGTAACAGCTAAGCCGGTGAAAGATAGTAAAGAAATGAAAGACTTACTAGTAAAGCAGTTATACTCTCCTGTAAGATGGGAAGAATCAGTAAGAACAATGATAGAAAATGGTGTGACGACGTTCATAGAAGTAGGGCCTGGTAAGGTATTAACAGGATTAGTGAAAAAAATTGACCGCTCTGCAACGATTCACAACGTTTTTGATCTTGAGTCATTACAAGCTACTGTAGAAAAGCTTAAGGAGGAACAATAAATGTTGGAGAATAAAGTTGCTCTTGTAACCGGAGCTTCTCGTGGAATTGGTAAAGCAATCGCATTGGATCTTGCGAGTAATGGAGCAAGCATTGCCGTGAATTATGCTGGAAATGAAGCGAAAGCAAATGAAGTTGTCGATGAAATCAAAGCAAATGGTGGAAATGCAATTGCCATTAAAGCTGATGTTTCAAATGGTGACGAAGTTCAAGCTATGATTAAAGAAGTATTAAATGAGTTCGGTCAATTAGATATTCTAGTAAATAATGCTGGAATCACAAGAGATAATCTTTTAATGAGAATGAAAGATTCTGAATGGGATGACGTTATTGACACAAACTTAAAAGGTGTTTTCCTTTGTACGAAAGCTGTAACAAGACAAATGATGAAGCAAAGAAATGGTCGGATCATCAATATTACCTCTGTTGTTGGGGTAAGTGGAAACGCTGGACAAGCTAACTATGTAGCGGCGAAGGCTGGGGTTATTGGTTTAACAAAAACAACAGCAAAAGAACTGGCTTCAAGGAACATTACTGTAAACGCAGTTGCCCCTGGATTTATTACTACTGACATGACAGATGAGCTTAATGAAGATATAAAAGCAGATTTATTAAAACAGATACCACTTGCAACTTTAGGTGAACCTAGTGATATTGCTAATGTGGTAACATTCCTTGCTTCTGAAAAAAGCAAATATATAACAGGCCAGACGTTGCATGTAAATGGCGGAATGGTTATGTAATTTTCTCACCCTATTTTGAAAATCTATGAGTGGGAAGTTAATTTTATTGAAAATACTAGAGAAGCCTAGTTTTTCAATTGAAAATCATCTATAATACTTGAGGGGAGGTGAACGAAAATGGCAGATGTATTAGAACGTGTAACAAAGATCATCGTTGACCGCTTAGGCGTTGATGAAGCTGAGGTAAAATTAGAGTCTTCTTTTAAAGATGATCTTGGAGCAGATTCCCTTGATGTAGTTGAGCTTGTTATGGAACTTGAAGATGAGTTCGATATGGAAATTTCTGATGAAGATGCAGAAAAAATCGGTACAGTGGGTGACGCTGTTAACTACATAAATAGCCAACAGTAATGTTGATAAAAGTCCCGTATTTTTTACGGGGCTTTCCCCCTTTTATTACATATTTTTTAATAGTAAAATGTAAAAAGCAAGCCCCAAAACCTTTTTGCCCAGGTACGAAGCTCTTGTTGCAAAACTTGAGTACGATTAACAGGTCATAAGCCACTTCATAATTCAAGGGAATAATGTCACCTTCAATTATGAAGTGTCTTATATAAGGATCAAGGCGTCGCTGTAGCTATAAAATTGGAGGTGCCTGATGATGGCAAGACATATTAATTATAAAGAAAGAAGATCTTTCGCTAAAAAAGCAGAGGAATTCAAAAAATTCCAGGAGCGTATTGGTCACACGTTTACTAATGAAAAATTACTCTATCAAGCATTTACTCATTCTTCCTATGTAAATGAACATCGTAAAAAGCCATACGAAGATAATGAAAGACTTGAATTTTTAGGTGATGCTGTTTTAGAATTGACCATTTCTCAATATCTTTATAAAAAATATCCAATGATGAGCGAAGGAGAATTAACAAAACTGCGTGCCGCTATTGTTTGTGAACCTTCTCTTGTATCGTTCGCGAATACACTTGCTTTTGGTAGCTTAGTTCTACTTGGAAAAGGAGAAGAAATGACAGGGGGACGAGCTCGCCCAGCCTTGCTAGCAGATGTTTTTGAAGCGTTCATTGGTGCACTTTACTTAGATCAAGGCCTTGAATCTGTTGTTCAATTTTTAGATAAATTTGTTATTCCAAAGGTTGATGATGGGGCCTTTTCTCATGTTATGGACTTTAAGAGTCAGCTTCAAGAACTTGTTCAGCGTGATACTAAAGGTACACTTGAATATAAAATTCTACAGGAAAAAGGTCCAGCTCATAACCGAGAATTTGTATCTACTGTATCATTAAATGGTGAGGTTTTTGGCACAGGAAGTGGAAAGTCAAAAAAAGAAGCTGAGCAACATGCTGCACAAGAAGCACTTTCAAAGCTTCAACAAATAAATAAATAAGATGCTATGAAGGGCAGACTCATATTAGTATTGAATGAGTTGTCCTTTTTTTAAGGTTTTTACATGTTATCATTGATATTTTACGTTGATTGTTCTTATTTTTATGATGTCAAAATATCCAAATGTATGAACCGAGGTTCGACAAATTGTGATAAAATATGAAGGAGTTTGTCAGAAGAATAGTCTTATTAATAACATTACAAAAAAATAACTTAAAAGAAAATAGTAAGGAGGATCACAATGTTCCTCAAACGATTGGATATTGTAGGATTCAAGTCCTTTGCTGAACGAGTAACTGTTGATTTTGTAAAAGGTGTTACAGCAGTAGTTGGACCTAATGGTAGTGGTAAAAGTAATATAACAGATGGAATAAGATGGGTATTAGGTGAACAATCAGCTAAGTCTCTTCGTGGAGCCAAAATGGAAGATATTATTTTTGCTGGAAGTGACTCTAGAAGAGGGCTGAATGTAGCGGAGGTAACCCTAACTTTAGATAATGATGACTCTTTCCTCCCAATTGATTATCACGAAGTTAGTGTAACACGTCGTGTATATCGTTCAGGGGAAAGTGAATTTTTTATTAATAAACAAAGTTGCCGTCTAAAAGACATTGTTGATTTATTTATGGATTCCGGTTTAGGTAAAGAAGCCTTTTCCATAATTAGTCAAGGGAAAGTCGAAGAAATTCTCAGCAGTAAATCTGAAGAACGTAGAACGATTTTTGAAGAGGCTGCTGGTGTTTTAAAATATAAGTCGCGTAAAAAGAAAGCAGAATATAAATTAGCTGAAACCCAAGAAAATTTAAATCGTGTTCAGGATATCCTTCATGAATTAGAAGGTCAGGTTGAACCTCTAAAAATACAGGCTTCAATCGCTAAAGATTATTTAGAGAAAAAAGAAGAATTAGAGAAAATTGAAGTAGCGCTTACGGTTTTCGAAGTAGAAGAGCTGCACGGGAAATACGAAGCTCTTTCAAAATCAGTAGAAGAGGGAAAAGACCGCGAATTAAAGCTTGCTGCAACAATGCAAAAACGTGAAGCCGATGTTGAACGAATGAAAGAGCATCTTAGTGCTTTGGATGATTCAATTGACGATCTACAACAAGTTCTCTTATTAACAAGTGAAGAACTGGAAAAACTAGAAGGTAGAAAAGAAGTCTTAAAAGAGCGAAAGAAAAATGCACATCAAAATAAAGCTCAGCTTGAAAGAACAATTGAAGAACTATCGGTTAAAATTTCCCAGTTAACTCATGAAAAGCAGGAACAAGAGAATCTATTAAATTCATATACAAATGAACTAGAAAAAATTAAAAGTGAACTGTCAGAAAAGCAAAAACTTGCCTCCACTTATGATCAAAATCTTGATGAAATGATTGAAGAATTAAAAAGTGAATATTTTGACCTACTAAATGAGCAAGCTTCATCACGTAACGAGATAAATTACTTAGAAGAGCAGCTTTCACAGCAAGAAAGAAAAAATACAAGACTGCTAGATTCTAACCAAAGATATGTGACTGAGCGTCAGGAAATCTTAGAAAAGAAGCTGAAAATTGAAGCAAATTATTCACTTATTGAAAAGCAATTATCAGACCAGATTAAAAGCTTTCGTGATACAACTGCGAAATTAGAAAACCTGAAGAATTCATATCAGAAAAAGGAGACAGCTCTTTATCAGGCTTATCAATTATTACAACAAACACGTTCGCGAAAAGAAGTTCTTGAATCAATGCAGGAGGACTATGCAGGCTTTTTCCAAGGAGTAAAAGAAATTCTAAAAGCGAAAGATGAGCTTGGAGGAATTCACGGTGCTGTTGCTGAATTAATTACAACAGATAAGGAATATGAAACAGCAATTGAAATTGCTTTAAGTAGTTCTATGCAGCATGTCGTTGTTCAAGATGAATCAGCAGCTAGAAAAGCTATACAATTTTTAAAGCAACATTCATTTGGACGAGCTACATTTTTGCCTCTATCAGTAATAAAGGAGCGTTCTATTAACCATCATGATTTAGCGTTGATTGAAAACCATCCTGCGTTTGTTGGGCTTGCGAAAAATCTTGTTAAGTATCAAGCTCAATTTCAATCAATTATTGGGAATTTATTAGGTACAGTCATTGTTACCTCTGATTTAAAGGGAGCAAATGATATTGCCAAGTTAATGAATTATCGCTATCGCTTAGTGACCCTTCAAGGTGATGTTGTAAATCCTGGGGGCTCGATGACAGGTGGTGCGGTAAAACAAAAGAACAATTCCCTACTGAGTAGACAACGTGAACTAGAACAAATTGTAGAAAAGTTATCTGTAATGGAGCAGAAGACTGAGGAGCTTGAAAAAGATGTTAAATCCTCAAAAGAATTAATTCAACAGCATGAACTAACTCTAGAGGAGCTTCGTTCTAAAGGTGAGAACCTTCGACTAGAAGAGCAAAAAATCCGTGGCGACATACGAGAGATTGAATTAAATGAAAAAAATGTAAATGATCATTTGAAATTATATGATTCTGAGCGAGAAGCCTTTGAGTCTGAAAAAACAAGAATGATCGGTCGAAAAGATGAACTTCAGGTGAAAGTAAAAGAGATTTCAACAAGTTTGGAAAAACTAGATAAAGAAATCGAAGAATTGTCTGTAAAGAAGACAACACAACAAACGTCTAAAGATGAACTGCAGAATCAACTCACTGAATTAAAGGTAGTACATGCAAGTAAGCAGCAAGTGTATGAGAATCAAAAAGAGAAAGTTGAACGTATAAAATTAGACTTACAAGAATCTCAACAAAAGCATAAAGATGCTGCTGATGATTATTCACTTCTTTCAAATGAGATGAGTTCAAGTTCTTCAGGTGAGGAAAAACTAGATGAAGCTGCTAATAAGAAGCTACAAGACAAAAACAAAACAGTTGAATTGATAGCTAGCAGGCGTGAAGAACGTCTTCAGTTACAAGAAAAGCTTGAACATGAAGAGCGGGAGTTAAAAGAATTAAAACGCCAGGATAAACAGCTTCAAGATATTTTAAAAGACGAAGAAGTAAAGTTAAATCGATTAGATGTTGAACTTGATAATCGGTTAAATCATCTTCGTGAAGAATATTTCTTAACTTTTGAAGGTGCTAAAGAAAAATATAGTCTTGAAATAGAAGTTGATGAAGCAAGAAAACGTGTGAAGTTGATTAAACTTGCAATTGATGAACTTGGAACGGTAAACTTAGGAGCGATTGATGAATATGAACGTGTTTCTGAGAGATTTACGTTTCTAACAGAACAACGCGATGATTTATTAGAAGCAAAAGATACGCTATATCAAGTGATTGATGAGATGGATGACGAAATGAAAAGAAGGTTCGAACAAACATTCAATGCTATTCGTTCTCATTTCGAATCTGTTTTTCAGGCATTGTTTGGTGGAGGAAGGGCTGAGTTGAAACTAACTGACCCTAATGACCTTTTAAATACTGGTGTTGATATTGTGGCTCAGCCTCCGGGGAAAAAACTTCAAAACCTTGGCTTACTTTCCGGTGGAGAACGTGCCTTAACAGCTATCGCCTTACTGTTTTCTATTTTAAAGGTACGACCGGTTCCTTTTTGTGTACTAGATGAGGTGGAAGCGGCTCTTGATGAGGCAAATGTACACCGATTTGCACAGTATTTGAAAAAATTCAGTCATGAAACACAATTTATTGTGATCACGCATCGAAAAGGTACCATGGAAGAGGCTGATGTGTTATATGGCGTAACAATGCAGGAATCAGGTGTTTCTAAGCTTGTTTCTGTTAGACTTGAAGAAACAAAGGAATTAGTGCAATCTTAGTGGAAAGGAAACGACAAAGATGAGCTTTTTTAAAAAATTAAAAGAAAAAATTACTCAACAAACAGATTCTGTTACTGAAAAATTTAAAGAGGGCTTAACAAAGACAAGAGATTCTTTCGCTGGTAAAATGAATGACCTTGTAGCTAAATATCGTAAAGTGGATGAAGAGTTTTTCGAAGAGCTTGAAGAACTACTCATTAGTGCCGATGTTGGTGTTGCCACTGTTATGGATTTAATTGATGAATTAAAGATGGAAGTGAAACGTCAAAATATCCAAGATACGAAAGAGGTTCAAGCTGTTATTTCTGAAAAGCTTGTTGAAATATATGAAGGTAGCGATGACGATGAGTCGCTCAATAAACTGGATTTACAAGCAGGAAGATTAAATGTAGTTTTATTTGTAGGCGTAAATGGAGTGGGGAAAACTACGACAATTGGCAAGCTTGCACATAAACTAAAAAGCGAAGGAAATTCTGTTTTATTGGCTGCTGGTGATACTTTTAGAGCCGGAGCTATCGAGCAGTTAGAAGTATGGGGAGAGCGTGTAGGTGTTGATGTTATAAAACAATCGGAAGGTTCTGACCCCGCTGCGGTTATGTATGATGCTGTTCAGGCTGCTAAGGCACGTAATGTCGATGTTTTACTCTGTGATACAGCTGGAAGACTACAAAATAAAGTGAACCTGATGAAAGAGCTTGAGAAGGTTAAGCGTGTAATCGAACGTGAAATTCCTGGAGCTCCTCATGAAGTATTGCTTGTACTAGACGCAACAACAGGTCAAAATGCTATGACACAAGCAAAACAATTTTCTCAAGCAACAGATGTATCAGGAATAGTTCTTACAAAGTTAGATGGTACTGCAAAAGGTGGTATTGTGTTAGCGATTAAAGGAGAGCTTGATATCCCTGTGAAGTTTGTTGGTTTGGGAGAAAAAATGGATGATTTACAAGAGTTTAACACGGAACAATATGTTTATGGTCTTTTCTCAGAAATAATTGAAGCACAAGAAGAAGAGTAAATAATAGGTAAAAAGCTATCAATTTCATTAAGTGAGATTGTTAGCTTTTTTTGTTTTATTCAATACAATATACGCCCGCTCTATAACTTTCATATACAATTACTTGACAAGAAAAAGCTTCCTATGTAGACTAATAAGTTGTAAAGGTAATTCACTTAACAAAGGGGTGAATCGGCATGATGCTTGAAAAAACGACGAGACTTACGTATTTATTTGATTTTTATCAATCGTTGTTAACACCTAAGCAGAAAAGTTATATGTCGTTATACTATTTAGATGATTTCTCCCTTGGTGAAATTGCGGAAGAGTACGATGTAAGTAGACAAGCTGTTTACGATAACATTAAACGAACTGAAGCAATGCTGGAGCAATATGAAGAGAAGCTATTATTATTTCAAAAATTTCAAGAGAGACAAAAGTTAATGACAAAACTACGTGAATTTTCTCCTACCATTGAGAACAAAGCTATGTTTGATTCATTACTAAATGAACTTGAGAAATTAGATTAGGAGGCGGCATATATGGCATTTGAAGGATTAGCCGACCGACTGCAGAATACGATGGCCAAAATTCGCGGCAAAGGAAAGGTATCTGAAGCGGATGTAAAAGAAATGATGCGTGAAGTACGCCTTGCTCTTTTAGAAGCGGATGTTAACTTCAAAGTCGTGAAGGACTTTATTAAGCGCGTAAGTGAGCGCGCTGTTGGTCAAGAAGTTATGAAAAGCTTAACTCCAGGCCAACAGGTCATTAAAGTAGTTAAAGACGAGCTGACTGAGCTGATGGGTGGAGAGCAGAGTAAAATAGCTGTGTCTAACCGCCCGCCAACGGTAATTATGATGGTTGGTTTACAGGGTGCTGGTAAAACAACAACTACCGGTAAACTGGCAAATTTATTAAGAAAAAAACATAACCGTAAGCCGTTACTTGTTGCTGCTGATATTTACCGTCCTGCGGCGATCAAGCAGCTAGAGACGTTAGGTAAACAATTGGATATGCCTGTTTTCTCATTAGGCGATCAAGTTAGCCCAGTTGAAATTGCGACTAAGGCTTTAGCTCACGCAAAAGAAGAACATCATGATTACGTTATTATTGATACTGCAGGTCGTCTTCATATTGATGAAAATCTAATGGAAGAGCTTGAGCAGGTAAAAGAAATTGCGAAACCAGATGAAATTTTTCTTGTTGTTGATGCGATGACGGGTCAAGATGCGGTGAATGTTGCTAAAAGCTTTAATGAGCAGCTTGGGTTAACAGGTGTTGTTTTAACGAAACTTGATGGTGATACTCGTGGTGGAGCGGCACTTTCTATTCGTTCCGTTACTAATACACCTATTAAGTTTGTTGGTTTAGGTGAAAAGCTTGATGCTCTTGAGGCGTTTCATCCAGAACGGATGGCTTCAAGAATTTTAGGTATGGGTGATGTTTTAACACTTATTGAAAAGGCTCAAACAAATGTAGATGCTGAAAAAGCAAAAGAGTTAGAACAAAAAATGCGTACAGCATCCTTCACATTTGATGATTTCCTTGAACAGCTTGGTCAGGTGCGCAATATGGGACCCTTAGAGGATCTAATTGGCATGTTGCCAGGAGCTAACAAGGTGAAGGGCCTGAAAAACCTTCAAGTTGACGAAAAGCAGATCAGTCATGTAGAAGCAATTATTAAGTCAATGACAAAAGCTGAAAAGATCAACCCTGAAATTATGAATGCTTCTCGAAAAAAGAGAATTGCAGTTGGTAGTGGTACATCTGTACAAGAGGTGAATCGACTATTAAAGCAATTTGAAGATATGAAAAAAATGATGAAGCAAATGACGAATATGTCTAAAGGAAAGAAAAAAGGCGGAATGAAGTTTCCGTTTATGTAATTGTATGATTTTTTAAGTCTCGTTTTTTAGAAAATATCATAGCTAGAAACTAGTTTTTTAAGGAATTTTTCTTCTGACAAGAAAAAAACCTTTACATCATATCACTTATTTGATAATATACTATCTTGTTGAAACATTTTCGGAGGTGCTTTATAAAATGGCAGTTAAAATTCGTTTAAAACGTATGGGAGCAAAAAAGTCTCCTTTTTATCGTATTGTAGTAGCAGATTCTCGTTCACCACGTGATGGACGTTTCATTGAAGTTGTTGGGACATACAATCCAGTTGCTCAACCAGCAGAAGTGAAAATCAATGAAGAGTTAGCATTAAAATGGATGTCAAATGGTGCTAAACCTTCTGACACAGTTCGCAACTTGTTCTCTAAAGAAGGCATTATGGAAAAATTCCATAACGCAAAAAATAGCAAGTAATGACTGTTAAGATGAAAGAGTTAATCGAAGCAATTGTTAAACCACTTGTTGATTCTCCAGACTCTGTCGAGATAACGGAATTTGAACAGGAGCATCAAATAACTTATCGCCTTTCTGTTCATAAAGAAGATATCGGCAAAATCATTGGAAAACAAGGACGTATAGCAAAAGCGATTCGAACTGTTGTGTATGCAGCGGGATCTAATTCATCTAAAAGAATTCAACTAGAAATTAACGACTAAAAAAGGGTGAGGAGGTTCCTCCCCTTTTTTTGTACGTTTAAAAAATAGTAATGAAACAAATTAATTAGAAGATGAATTTTCGTCGTGATTTTTTCAAAGTATTAAGCTTGTAAAGGGGAGGAACAATAATGAAGATACTCCACCAGGTTACAGTGAAGCAAATGATAACCGAAACAAGTAAAGAATTATTAATAAAACAATTTACACAGCGTAAAAAAAACCTACAACAGGAAATGGACCAATTATATTTTGAATATAAAAAACTAGAGAAAACGAGTAAACAGCTTGCCGGACCGTTTTTAAAAGAAATTGATAAAAGACGAGAAAAGATAAAGCTAGTAGATTTTCAACTAGAACAAGTACATACATTACCAATTGGAAGTGAAATTAAAGATAAAGAAGTAGAAGCAATTGTCGAAGTAAATGTGGGTGACAATTGGGAAGAATTAATGAAAGAAAAAACGATTGTAATTAAAGATGGAATGATCGATCAAATACGCCTGAGGTGATTAAAATGGCAGAAAAATGGTTTAACGTAGGGAAAATTGTAAATACACACGGAATCAGAGGAGAAGTACGTGTTATATCAAAAACAGACTTTGCTGAAGAAAGATATGAGCCGGGTAACACTCTTTATATATTTAAAGAAGGCTCTGATGAACCAATTGAAGTAGTTGTTGATAGTCATCGTGTTCACAAGAATTTTGACCTATTAACGTTTGAAGGAATGTCTTCAATCCAGGATGTTGAACAATTCAAAGGCTCACTTCTTAAAGTGACAGAATCACAACTTTCTGAATTGGAGGAGGGGGAGTTTTATTTCCACGAGATAATTGGTTGTAAAATGTTTACTGATGAGGGTGAGGAAATCGGAACAATTAGAGAGATACTAGCAACTGGTGCAAATGATGTATGGGTTGTACAAAGAAAAGTAGGAAAAGACCTTCTTGTCCCTTATATTGAAGACATTGTTAGAGATATTGATATCGAAGAGAAAAAAATTGTTATTACACCTATGGAAGGGTTACTAGACTAATGAAGATCGATTTTTTAACACTTTTCCCAGAAATGTTTCATGGAGTCTTGAATGAATCTATTCTAAAGAAAGCGCAGGAAAAGGAAGCTGTTCAGTTTAACGTAATTAACTTCAGACAATATTCCTCAAACAAGCATCAAAATGTTGATGACTATCCTTATGGTGGAGGCGCTGGAATGGTTTTAACTCCACAACCCATTTTTGATGCGGTCGAAGATATTCGTAGTAAAGGCAATACAGAACCGAAAGTGATCTTGGTTTGTCCGCAGGGAGAACGTTTTACTCAATCAAAAGCAGAACAATTAGCTCGGGAGGAGCATCTTCTTTTTATCTGCGGTCATTATGAGGGGTATGATGAACGGATTAGGGAACATCTTGTAACAGAAGAAATTTCGATTGGAGATTTTGTTTTAACTGGTGGAGAACTTGCTTCTATGGTGATCACAGACAGTGTCGTAAGGCTTTTACCAGGAGTCCTGGGTAATGAAGATTCCCCTGTTCTAGATTCGTATAGCTCTGGCTTACTAGAACACCCGCATTACACCCGTCCAGCGGATTTTAGAGGGTTAACAGTACCTGAAGTTCTTTTATCGGGGAACCATAAATTAATTGCGGAATGGCGTGAAGAACAATCACTTAGGAGAACCTTTGAACGTCGGCCGGACCTACTAACAACATACGCTTTAACTGACAAGCAAAAAGCCTTGATAAAAAAGTGGGAAAATGAGAACTAGCTATTGCAGCCTAACTTTCTATATGGTATGATAAATCTCGTGACTTGCTGATGAAAAGTTTTTATACAAACTATTTTCTTTTATGCAGTCTTTTAAAACGATGTTCCGCTGCAATAAAGTATTGGGATGAGCATCTGTTGGAAGGAGTTGAAAACGATGCAAAAATTAATTGAAGATATCACAAAAGAACAATTAAAAACTGATCTACCTGCATTCCGTCCTGGTGATACTGTACGTGTACACGTAAGTATTGTTGAGGGAACTCGTGAGCGTATTCAGGTATATGAGGGTGTTGTGATTAAGCGTCGTGGTGGTGGAATCAGTGAAACATTTACAGTTCGTAAGATCTCTTACGGTGTAGGTGTTGAGCGTACTTTCCCTGTACACACACCAAAGATCGCGAAGTTAGAAGTAATTCGTCGCGGTAAAGTTCGCCGTGCTAAACTTTACTACCTACGTCAATTACGTGGTAAAGCTGCGCGTATCAAAGAAATTCGATAAGATTGCTTAGTAGTCTACTAAGCCTCAAATATATGGGTCAGGTACACTGTCCGTATAGTTGAAAAGGAGCTTGTTACCTAACAAGCTCCTTTTTCAATAAAAAGGCTGTTTCATTACATGAATAGTAAACTCACCATACAAGTATAGTAATAAACAAATGATGGACATAATGATTGCTAGAAGCAGGTGGATTGAATGACCAAAAAGAAGAATGAACTTTTTGAATGGATAAAAGCATTGGCTATTGCCGTTCTTTTAGCAGCTATTATTAGGTATTTCCTGTTTGCTCCTATTGTAGTTGATGGGTTCTCAATGATGCCAACTTTACATACACAAGATCGAATGATAGTTAATAAATTATCGTACAAAATTGGAGAACCTGAACGTTTTGATATTGTGGTCTTTCATGCAACTTTAGAAAAAGACTATATAAAACGTGTAATAGGTTTACCGGGTGATAAAGTAGAATATAGAGACGATACATTATACATTAACGGAGAAGCGTATGATGAACCCTATCTGAATGAATATAAAGAGGATTTGATTGACGGCCCGCTAACAGAACCTTTTGACCTCGATAGCATTATTGGGCAAGACACTGTACCAGAAGGTCATTTATTTGTTATGGGGGATAACAGAAGGCAAAGCAAGGATAGCAGACATATAGGGACAATTCCGATAGAAGAGGTCATGGGTAAGGCTAGCTTAGTTTATTGGCCAGTATCAGATATACGGTTTGCTGAGTAATTTAAAGAAGGTGTTATGATGACGATACAATGGTTTCCAGGACATATGGCAAAAGCGAGAAGACAAGTTACTGAAAAGATAAAACTTATTGACATTGTTTTTGAACTTGTAGATGCGAGAATTCCTATGTCTTCTAGAAATCCGATGATAGATGAAATTGTTTCATCCAAACCAAGAATAGTACTCTTGAACAAAGCTGATAAAGCTGATGATTCAATTACTAAGCAATGGATTGAATATTTTAAAGAACAAGATATACCCGCCATTGCTATAGACGCTCAATCTGGAACAGGATTAAAACAAATCACTGCATTGTCAAAAGTTCTTCTTAAAGAGAAATTTGATAAAATGGCTGCGAAGGGAATTAAACCTCGTGCCATACGTGCATTGATTATTGGTATCCCGAATGTTGGGAAATCAACTCTTATTAATAGACTCGCTAAAAGAAATATTACAAAAACAGGAGATCGCCCGGGAGTAACGACGGCACAACAATGGGTAAAGGTTGGAAATGAGCTAGAGCTTTTAGACACACCTGGTATCCTTTGGCCGAAGTTTGAAGATCAATTAGTCGGTCAAAAACTTGCAACAACAGGAGCAATCAAGGATGCTATTTTGAATCTGCAAGAAGTTACTGTTTTTGCATTAAACTTTTTGAAAGAACATTATCCTAAAAGATTGTTAGAGCGTTATAATCTTAATGAAATTCCTGAAGAGGTAGTCCCGCTATTTGATGAGATTGGGAAGAAACGGGGCTGTATGGTATCCGGGGGTTATATTGATTACGATAAAACATCTGAATTAATTTTAAGGGAAATTAGAACAGATAAATTAGGGAAATTATCTTTTGAAACTCCAGCCGATTTCCAAGATAAATAAAACATTTTTAATCTGACCCGCATTTAATTATGACGGGTCTTTATTTATTTGAATTTTGACCGATATAATGATAAAGATAATTTTAGATATTTGACATACATAAGACAAAACATGTGCATGAGGAGAACTAAAAATGCCATTAACAACAAAAGAAGTTCAAAAAAAATTAGTGGAAATTACGGATATGCAAGATCCGTTTCTTAAAGAGTGTCAAGCTGATACAAGAAAAGGAGTACAGCAGCTCGTGGAAAAATGGTTTAAAAACTATGAACACGAGAAGATGTTACAGCAGCAATATTATGAAATGCTTCGTTACGAAAGAGCAGCAAAACAGGACGGTTTTGAGTTTATTGCTGGCATCGATGAAGTTGGCAGAGGACCTCTAGCAGGACCTGTAGTTGCTGCAGCTGTCATTTTAAAAGAAGATTGCTATATACCTGGCTTAACGGACTCTAAAAAGCTTTCTGAATCTATGAGAAATCACTACTATGAGGTAATAAGGGAAAATGCTGAAGCTATAGGTATTGGTGTTATCTCACCAGATATAATCGATAAAGTAAATATATATGAAGCTACAAAATTAGCGATGAAAAAAGCAATTGAGGAATTAGCCATTCAGCCAACTTATTTACTACTTGATGCGATGAAGTTAGATCTGCCAATTCAGCAGGAGTCTATCATAAAAGGAGATTCAAAAAGTGTCTCTATTGCAGCAAGTTCAGTAATTGCCAAGGTAACACGAGATAAAATGATGGTCGATCTTTCGAGTAAATATCCACAGTATGGATTTGAGAAACATATGGGATACGGGACAAAATTCCATCTAGATGCGTTAAAAGAGTTTGGGGTAACAGAACATCACCGTAGGAGTTTTGCACCTGTGAAGGAGTTGTGCAGCGCCTATAAGGCTAATTAAAGTAGGGTGAGGTAGTGAAAAGAGACATTTTGAGAAGGGGGGAAAAGGCTAATGGTTTATCCACTTGCAATAAAAAATCTTATTCAGACTACTGTAGAACAAATGACCAAGCCCCAAAACCAATTAACATTAAAAGAAAATCAAGTCGTAGTTGGGCATGTGCTAAAGCTCTTTCCTGACCAAAAAGCTCTTATTCAAGTTGGACAATCTAAGCTCGTTGCACAGCTTGAAGCACCAATTAATGCCTTACAAAATTACTGGTTCCGTGTGAAAGGGTCTAATCAACAAGGTATTGAACTAAAGATTATTAAATCAGTGGAAACTGATAAACTATCAAAACAGGACGCTTCTGCTAAGGACTTTCTTTCATTATTTCAGCAGAAACCAACAAAGGATAATATACTACTTTCAAATGCTTTGTTAAAGGAGAATATACCAGTTACAAAGGAACAACTAGTATCAGCAACTGAGATAGTAAAAAACACACCGAAAAGTTTGATTCCTCAAACAATTGAAGCTATTACGTTTGCCCTCAAACAACAATATCAACTTTCGGAAAATGTTGTAAGTTCTCTAGTTCAAGCCAATTCTAAAATCCCTTTAGCTAAGCAGATAGATACACTTTTTCAGTCACTTCAACAAGTGGATCTGCCTAAAGACCAAATCAACCAATTGCGTTCCGTTTTGGCTAATGTTATACAGAAACCTGTTGAACAGGTGGTGGAAAAACTTTTCCAACCGGAGTTTATTAAGACTCTTCCAAATGGTGAACAAAAGGTCCTGAAGGGAATAAATCAAAATGATGCTCAACAAATGAGCGGATTAAAACAAGTAATAAAAGAAGTGTTTCAACACTCTAGTACTCCTTTACAGTCTATTCAACCAAAAGATCATGCTGTAATAACTCAGTTCAGTCAAAGTGAAATAGATATTATACAAAAAATAGTTAACAAGGTCCCGGTTTTTTCATCTAAAGAAGATGTTCTTTCTCTTTTCTTTCATCATAGAAATGAACAATTTGAATGGCAAAAGCTTAATATGAATTTGGAATCTGGAAACGCGAGAGAACTCCAGATACTTAAAGAAACATTACTAGCTGCTAGCAAGGAGCTAGAAGGGTCTGTAATAAAGGAACAAGTGGATCAGCTTACAAACCGTTTAAACGGACAAACTCTGCTTCAGCAGGACACTGGGCCAACGACGCAGTTTATTACACAAGTCCCACTGTTCGCTTTGAATCAATCAGATTTAACAATTCAATGGAATGGGAAAAAACGATCAGATGGAACAATTGACCCATCTTTTTGTCGAATTCTTTTTTACCTACAGCTTCCTAATCTTTCAGAAACAATGATTGATGTGCAAATTCAAAATAGAGTAATGACGATAACGCTCATTAATAATAATGAGTCTTTAAAAGAGCTTGTTTCTTCTAATAGTGAGGAACTAAAAAAGGGCCTTCAGACTATGAATTATCAGGTGACTTCAGTTCAAGTAAAGCCATTTGAAGTAGAAAAGAAAGTAATTTCTAATTCAAATTTTTCTGGAGCTACCACTTCTTATTCAGGAGTTGACTTTAAAGTATGATCAAAAAGGAAGAACCAACGAAAGCAATTGCCTTAAAATATGATCATAATAAAGAAAATGCACCCAAGGTCATAGCGAAAGGAAAAGGCCTGATTGCTAAAGAAATTCTAGAAACAGCAAAGGAACATCATGTACACGTACATGAGGACCCGGCACTTGTTGAACTTCTAACAAAATTGGAAATTCATCAACAAATACCTGAAGAACTTTATGAAGCTGTTGCAGAAATTTTCGCTTTTGTTTATACAATAGACAAAAAGCTATCAACATAAAGTTAAAATTATATAGTGACTAACCTTAAGAGTTTAGGCTGGTTAATATTTAATATATAGACTACCTACATTTCTTAGGGTTTTTAATGTTCATAAAGTATTTATTTTACATAAAATTTTTAAAAATTTTATTGTGAAAAAATAAAAATTGACTTGAATTTTACTATTTTATGTGTAATTGTAGACAAGGTTCGAACTATTATATAAAATGAAAGCGCAGTCTAATTTATATTGCAAATTGGTTAGGAGGATGGCTAATGAATATCCATGAGTACCAAGGGAAAGAACTCCTTCGCAAATATGGAGTATCTGTACCAAACGGAAAAGTGGCTTTTTCTGTAGATGAAGCGGTAGAAGCTGCAAAAGAGCTTGGAACAGATGTAGTAGTGGTAAAAGCACAAATCCATGCAGGTGGACGCGGTAAAGCTGGCGGGGTAAAAGTTGCAAAAAACCTTGACGAAGCACGTACATATGCAGAAGAAATTCTTGGAAAAACACTTGTAACACACCAAACAGGTCCTGAAGGTAAGGAAGTAAAACGTCTTCTAATTGAAGAAGGTTGTGACATTAAAAAAGAATACTATGTTGGTTTAGTACTAGATCGTGCTACATCTCGAGTAGTTCTAATGGCTTCTGAAGAAGGTGGAACTGAAATTGAAGAAGTAGCGGAAAAAACGCCAGAAAAGATCTTCAAAGAAGTGATTGATCCTGCGGTTGGACTTCAAGGCTATCAAGCTAGAAGAATTGCATTTAACATTAACATCCCTAAAGAATTAGTAGGTAAAGCTGTTAAATTTATGATGGGATTGTATCAAGTATTTGTTGAAAAGGATTGCTCAATTGCAGAAATTAATCCATTAGTTGTCACTGGTGATGGTAACGTTATGGCACTTGACGCAAAATTAAACTTTGATTCAAATGCATTATACCGCCATAAAGATATTGTAGAGTATCGTGACTTAGAGGAAGAAGATCCAAAAGAAATCGAAGCATCTAAATATGACTTAAGTTATATCTCATTAGACGGTAACATCGGCTGTATGGTAAATGGTGCTGGTCTTGCAATGTCTACAATGGATATTATTAAGTACTATGGCGGCGAACCTGCAAACTTCCTTGATGTTGGGGGCGGTGCAACTGCAGAAAAAGTAACAGAAGCATTCAAAATTATTCTTTCTGATAAAAACGTTAAAGGAATTTTCGTTAACATCTTTGGTGGAATCATGAAATGTGATGTCATTGCAGAGGGTGTTGTTGAAGCAACGAAGCAAGTAGGCTTAGAAATTCCATTAGTTGTACGTCTTGAAGGTACTAATGTTGATTTAGGTAAGAAGATTTTAAATGAATCTGGATTAAACATTACTTCTGCAGAGTCTATGGCTGACGGCGCACAAAAAATAGTTTCATTAGTGAAGTAAGAAAGGCAGGGGACAAACATGAGTGTATTTATTAATAAAGATACGAAAGTAATCGTACAAGGTATCACTGGTTCTACAGCGTTATTTCATACAAAACAAATGCTTGAGTATGGCACAAATATCGTTGGTGGGGTTACACCTGGTAAAGGTGGAACAGAAGTAGAAGGTGTACCTGTTTTCAATACAGTTCAAGAAGCAGTTCAAGCGACTGGTGCAAACGCGTCTGTTATTTATGTACCTGCTCCTTTCGCTGCTGATGCAATTATGGAAGGTGTAGACGCAGAATTAGATTTAGTTATTTGTATTACAGAGCATATTCCAGTTATGGATATGGTAAATGTTAAACGCTACATGGAAGGTAAGAAAACACGTCTTGTAGGACCAAACTGCCCAGGTGTGATCACACCTGAAGAGTGCAAAATCGGAATTATGCCTGGCTATATTCATAAAAAGGGCCATGTTGGTGTGGTTTCACGTTCTGGTACTCTTACTTATGAAGCAGTTCATCAATTATCACAAGCTGGTATTGGTCAATCTACTGCTGTTGGTATCGGTGGGGACCCTGTTAATGGGACGAACTTTATCGATGTTTTAAAAGCTTTTAACGAAGATGAAGACACATATGCAGTTATCATGATTGGTGAGATCGGTGGTACAGCTGAAGAAGAAGCTGCTGAATGGGTTAAAGCAAATATGACAAAACCTGTTGTAGGCTTCATCGGTGGTCAAACAGCACCTCCAGGAAAACGTATGGGTCATGCTGGTGCGATTATTTCTGGTGGTAAAGGAACTGCTGAAGAAAAAATTAAAACAATGAATGCTTGTGGAATTAAAGTGGCTGATACTCCATCTGTTATGGGTGAAACACTTATTTCCGTTCTTGAAGAACAAGGTTTATTGGAAAAATGTAAAACACACTAAATAAATTAATAGTAGGAACAGGTTTTTAACCTGTTCCTATTTATCGTATAAAAACTAGGAGGATTTTATGGACGATGTAACAAAAAAGTTATTTTTGTTAGCTCATTGTAAGGAACTTAACAGCCAAATTATTTATAAATTATTAACAATAGACCCATCGTTGCAGATTTTTTTTCAACTAAAAGACGATGAATGGTTAAATTACTTTAATGTAAAGAAACATAAAATAGATAGGATAAAAAATGAGTATTTTTCTTACTCAGCTGATCTTCTCATTAGAAAATATAATCAGCAAAACATTTCTTTTCTTCCCCTTTTTGATCCTAATTACCCTTATTTGCTAAAGCAAATTGCTGATCCGCCTCCATTTTTATTTTATAAAGGTAATATTACTCTTGCTTCTCGTAAAAATCTTATTAGTGTGGTCGGTACAAGATATCCGTCCGAATACGGTGTTCAGGCTCTTGAGCATGTCTTAAAGCCTCTTATTTTAGAAAAATGGGTAATTGTAAGTGGTTTAGCTAAGGGAATCGATACTTTAGCGCATGAAGCAGCACTAAACCATGGGGGTGAAACAATAGCAGTAATTGGTGGAGGATTAGAGCGTATATATCCAAGGCAGAATCAAACGTTGGCAAACAAGCTAATGACCTCACATCTTATTCTTTCAGAACATTCTCCTTCAACATCACCTCAAAAATGGCATTTTCCTAAAAGAAATCGAATTATTAGTGGTATTTCTTTGGGGACACTTATTATCCAAGCTAAGCAAAGAAGTGGTTCACTAATAACTGCACACCAAGCATTGGAGCAAAACCGAGAAGTTTTTGCCATACCAGGGTCTATTTTTGATGAGTGTAGCATTGGTGGAAATGAACTAATACAAAACGGGGCAAAATTAGTACAACATGCATCACATATAATTGAGGAATTTCCTCAAGGACTTAAAATGCAAATTTAGGTGATTTTTTGCCAATTTAGTAAAAATATTCATGTTATTTCATCATGAATTAGGATATGATTAGTGTAATTTCTTTTTATTATGTTTGACAAATGATATAGGAATATTTAATAATAGTGGAGATTTAAGTATAGATTTTGAAGAAATACAGTGATAGTAGGAGTTTAATTAAATCTACTTAGTTATTAACTACTTGGAGGAAAACCCTTCATTGTATAAATAGAAACTTAATTTATAAAGAAAATTAAAAGAAATATAAAAGAGAGAATACCTCTTAAGGAGGATACCAGGCATGTCGGACTATTTAGTCATTGTGGAATCACCTGCAAAGGCGAAAACAATTGAACGTTATTTAGGGAAGAAGTATAAGGTAAAGGCATCAATGGGGCATGTACGTGACCTACCAAAAAGTCAAATTGGTGTTGATGTTGAACATAATTTTGAACCAAAATATATTACAATAAGAGGAAAAGGTTCAGTACTTAAAGAATTGAAAACAGCTGCTAAAAAAGCAAAAAAAGTTTATCTAGCGGCTGACCCGGATCGCGAAGGGGAAGCGATTGCATGGCATTTAGCACATAGTCTTGACGTTGATGTAAACTCTGATTGCCGCGTAGTATTTAATGAAATTACGAAAGATGCTATAAAGGAATCTTTCAAGCATCCACGTTCAATCAATATGGATTTAGTCGATGCACAACAAGCAAGACGTGTGTTAGACCGATTGGTTGGTTATAAAATAAGCCCGATTCTTTGGAAAAAAGTAAAAAAAGGTTTAAGTGCAGGGAGAGTACAATCTGTAGCTGTACATTTAATTATTGATCGGGAAAATGAGATTAAAGAATTTGTACCAGAAGAATATTGGTCAATTGAAGGTCAATTTTTAAAAGGTCAAAAAGAATTTGATGCTTCTTTCTATGGAATAAATGGAGAAAAGCAAGATCTTAAGAATGAATCAGAAGTAAAGGCTGTTTTGGGAAATATTAAAGAAAATAAATTTAAAGTGGAAAAGGTGACGAAAAAGGAAAGAAAAAGAAATCCAGCCGTACCTTTTACAACTTCCACTCTTCAACAAGAGGCAGCGCGTAAACTAAACTTTAGAGCAAAGAAAACGATGATGATTGCTCAGCAGTTATATGAAGGTATTGATTTAGGTAAAGAAGGCACTGTTGGTTTAATAACGTATATGAGAACGGATTCGACCAGAATATCGGAAACGGCACAGACAGAAGCGACAGGCTACATTACGGAAAAGTATGGGAAAGAGTTTTTAGGCACACAAGTAAAAACAGCGAAGAAAAACAGTAATGCTCAAGATGCACATGAAGCAATCCGCCCTACTTCTACTTTACGTGACCCGGCATCAATAAAAGAATTTTTGAGCCGAGATCAGTTGCGACTGTATAAATTAATTTGGGAAAGATTTGTTTCAAGTCAAATGGCACCAGCTATTTTAGACACAATGAGTGTTGACCTTGTGAATAACGGTGTGATGTTTAGAGCTACAGGTTCTAAAATTAAATTTCCTGGATTTATGAAAGTATATGTTGAAGGAAACGACGATCAAATTGAGGAAAAAGATAAATTACTCCCGGATTTAAAAGAAGGCGATGAAGTTTATTCAAAAGATATCGAACCTGCACAGCATTTTACACAGCCGCCACCAAGGTATACGGAGGCTCGTCTTGTAAAGACGTTGGAGGAACTTGGAATAGGTCGACCATCAACATATGCCCCAACTTTAGATACGATTCAAAAGCGTGGATATGTTTCGCTTGATAATAAACGCTTTATTCCTACCGAGTTAGGTGAAATAGTTTCAGAACTTATCAGGGAGTTTTTCCCTGAAATCATAAATGTTGAATTTACAGCAAATATGGAAAACAGCCTTGATGAAGTAGAGGAAGGCCATATCCAGTGGATTCAAATTATTGACAATTTTTATAAAGATTTTTCTCCAAGACTTGAAAAAGCAGAAAATGAAATGGAGAAAATAGAAATTAAAGATGAGCCAGCTGGTGTTGATTGTGAAGAATGCGGTCATCATATGGTTTATAAAATGGGTAGATATGGGAAATTTATGGCTTGTTCAAATTTCCCAGATTGCAGAAATACGAAGCCGATTGTAAAAGATATTGGAGTAAAATGTCCAAGTTGTGATGAAGGAACAATTGTTGAACGAAAGTCTAAAAAACGTCGTATTTTTTATGGCTGCAATCAATATCCTGAATGTGAATTTTTGTCATGGGACAAACCAATAGCAAGAAGTTGTCCGAAATGTAATAACATGTTGGTTGAGAAAAAGCTTAAAAAAGGTGTTCAAGTTCAATGTATGGAATGCGATTATAAAGAAGAACAACAAAAGTAGGTGAGCAACTTTATGCTCACCTTTTTTAACTTATATTTTTTTGGACAACATAAGTAATAAGAATTATTCCATTCTACATAAGGTCTTTTAATTAATGGAGGGTCATGTCACGATGAATCAAGATGTAGTTGTAAATGTAGTAGGTGCTGGTTTGGCTGGAAGCGAAGCGGCTTGGCAATTAGCCAAAAGGGGTATTCAAGTAAAACTATATGAAATGCGACCTGTAAAGCAAACACCTGCCCATCATACTGATAAATTTGCAGAGTTAGTATGTAGTAACTCACTAAGAGCAAATAATTTAACAAATGCTGTAGGTGTATTGAAAGAAGAAATGAGAATTCTAGATTCTGTTATAATAAAGGCAGCAGATGAGTGTGCAGTTCCAGCTGGTGGAGCACTTGCTGTTGACCGGCATGAATTTGCCGGTAAGGTGACAGAGTTAGTAAAAGGTCATCAAAATGTAACTGTTATGAATGAAGAGGTAGAAGAAATCCCTTCAGGACCAACGATTATCGCAACAGGTCCACTTACCTCCAAAAGCTTATCAGAACAATTAAAAACGTTAACTGGTGAAGAGTACTTATATTTCTATGATGCAGCTGCTCCAATAATTGAAAAAGAAAGCATCGATATGAACAAGGTATACTTAAAGTCTCGATATGATAAAGGGGAAGCAGCCTACCTTAATTGTCCTATGACAGAAGAGGAATTTGATCGGTTTTATGAAGCTTTAATTGCTGCGGAGACTGTGCCATTAAAAGAATTTGAAAAAGAAATTTTCTTCGAAGGATGTATGCCTATTGAAGTTATGGCACAAAGAGGAAGAAAAACAATGCTTTTTGGCCCTTTAAAGCCAGTAGGTTTAGAAGATCCTAAAACAGGGAAAAGACCATTTGCCGTGATACAACTTCGTCAAGATGATGCAGCTGGAACTTTATATAATATTGTAGGGTTTCAAACACACCTAAAATGGGGACCACAAAAAGAGGTACTTTCCTTAATTCCAGGCTTAGAAAACGCAGAAATAGTTCGATATGGTGTTATGCATCGTAACACGTTCATTAATTCACCAAAACTTTTAAAATCAACTTACCAATATAAAGACCGGGACGATTTGTTTTTTGCTGGTCAAATGACGGGTGTTGAAGGATATGTCGAGTCTGCCGCATCAGGGCTAGTTGCAGGTATAAATGCTGCACATCTTATTTTAGGAAAAGATTTAGTAGACCTGCCAAATGAAACAGCTATTGGGAGTATGGCCAAGTATATTACAAATGCAAACGCCGATAACTTCCAACCCATGAATGCTAATTTTGGGATTTTTGCTCCGTTACCAGAGCGTATAAAGAGTAAAAAAGAACGTAATGAAATGCTTGCCAATCGCGCACTAGAAACAATTCAAAAAATTTCGAAAAATTTATAGAAAATTATTTGCATGGGCTGCTATTGTTGTGATAACATTTAGTAGCCCTTGTGTTGTTTGTGAGGTGTAAAATGTGAGAAATGTTAAGAATTATTTAAATTTGTTTATTGAATATTTACAAATAGAGAAAAATTATTCAAAATATACAATTGTGAATTACAGCAAAGATATTGAGGATTTTTTTTCTTTTATGAATGAACAAGCAATGATCCATCTAGAAGACATTACATATAATGATACACGTTTATACTTAACGAAGTTACATAATAAAAAGTATTCTAGAAAAACAATATCAAGAAAAGTATCTAGTCTTAGGAGTTTTTATAAATTTCTTGTAAGAGAAGAGATACTAACTGAAAATCCTTTTACACTTGTTACAATGCCAAAAAAGGAGCAAAAAATTCCACAATTTCTTTATAAAGAGGAAGTTGAGCAACTTCTTACCATTTCAGACTGTAATACTCCTCTTGGGCAACGAAATCAGGCGCTCATTGAAGTGCTCTACGGTACAGGAATTCGTGTAAGCGAATGTTGCAACATTAAAATATCAGATATTGATTTTTTTATTGAAACCATTCTTGTATATGGAAAAGGTGGAAAGCAGCGATATGTTCCTTTCGGTAGCTATGCTCATGATGCAATCGAAAGATATTTATCTGATGGAAGAAAGGCGTTAATGAGTAAACTGAAGGTAAGTGATCAACACAATTATTTATTTGTGAATCATCGTGGGACACCGCTTACAGATCGTGGTGTAAGACATGTTTTAAATGACATGATAAAAAAAGCAGCATCAACACTTCATATTCACCCACATATGTTGCGTCATACTTTTGCAACACATCTGTTAAATGAAGGTGCAGATATGAGAAGTGTACAGGAGCTTTTGGGTCATGAACATTTATCATCTACACAAGTATATACACACGTCACAAAGGAGCATTTGCAACGAATCTATATGTCCCATCATCCTCGAGCATAAAGGACTCAATTTAGGAGGTAGAACGATGTCTGAATTTCATGCAACAACAATATTTGCGATTCAACATAACGGTAAAGCTGCGATGGCAGGTGACGGTCAGGTAACTTTTGGGAATGCTGTTGTTATGAAACATACGGCTAAAAAGGTAAGAAAGCTTTTTAATGGTAAAGTAATTGCTGGTTTTGCAGGGTCTGTAGCTGATGCATTCACACTATTTGAGTTATTTGAAAATAGACTTGAAGAGTATAATGGAAACTTGCAAAGAGCTGCTGTTGAGCTAGCAAAGGAATGGCGTAGCGATAAAGTGCTACGAAGACTCGAAGCTATGCTGATTGTTATGGATGAAAATGATCTTCTTTTAGTTTCAGGAACAGGTGAAGTGATTGAACCGGATGATGGGATCTTAGCAATTGGTTCAGGTGGTAATTATGCGTTGTCAGCTGGTCGTGCATTGAAAAGATTTTCAGGTGACTCATTATCTGCAAAAGAAATTGCTGAGGGTGCTTTAACAATTGCAGGAGAAATTTGTGTTTATACCAATCTAAATATTATTGTCGAAGAACTTTAATAAGGGAGGCAAATAGTATGAATAAACAGTTAACCCCTAAAGAAATTGTTGAGCGATTAGATCAATATATTATAGGACAAAAGGATGCAAAAAAAGCGGTAGCAGTAGCCTTAAGAAATCGCTATAGAAGAAGCTTATTAACTGAAAAGCTACGCGAGGAAGTTGTTCCTAAAAACATTCTTATGATTGGACCTACAGGTGTTGGGAAAACTGAGATAGCAAGGAGAATTGCAAAACTTGCGCATGCACCTTTTATTAAAGTTGAAGCAACAAAATTTACTGAAGTCGGCTATGTTGGTAGGGATGTTGAATCAATGGTGCGTGATCTGGTTGAGACTGCCGTTCGATTAGTTAAAGAAGAAAAAATAGCTGACGTTAAAGGACTTGCTGAGGAAAATGCTAATAAACGTTTAATTGAGCTACTTGTTCCAGGTAAGAAAAAACAATCAGCAGCGAAAAATCCTTTGGAAATGCTTTTTGGGGGAGCGAGTCAACAATCCCAAGATCATGAGGAAAGCTCAACAGAAGAATCTACTCTTCAAGAAAAGCGTCGTAGAATCTCACATCAATTAGCGTTAGGTGAATTAGAAGATCATTATGTTACAGTCGAGGTTGAGGAACAACAAGCATCAATGTTTGATCTACTTCAAGGCTCAGGTATGGAACAAATGGGGATGAACATGCAGGATGCCCTCGGAAGTTTTATGCCTAAGAAAAAGAAAAAAAGAAAGTTAACTGTTAGAGAAGCAAGAAAAGTTTTAACAAATGAAGAAGCTAGTAAACTAATTGATATGGAAGATGTAACACAGGAAGCTATTATACGATCTGAACAAACCGGAATTATTTTCATAGATGAAATCGATAAAATAGCAGGTAAATCTAAGGGTGGATCTTCAGCAGATGTTTCTAGGGAAGGAGTACAACGTGATATTCTTCCGATTGTTGAAGGATCTACTGTTGTAACGAAATATGGATCAGTCAAGACAGATCATATGTTATTTATTGCTGCTGGTGCCTTTCATATCGCTAAGCCATCTGACCTTATTCCGGAACTACAAGGAAGATTTCCAATTCGTGTAGAATTGACTAAACTTAGTGTAGATGATTTTGTGAAGATCCTTGTAGAACCTGATAATGCTCTATTAAAACAATATCAAGCGTTAATTGAAACAGAAGGTATACAATTAGAATTTTCTGACGATGCTATTCGTAGGATAGCTGAAGTTGCGTTTGAGGTAAATCAAAATACTGATAATATTGGTGCGAGGAGATTACATACAATTCTTGAACGATTATTAGAAGATTTATCTTTTGAGGCGCCTGATATTAATTTAGAAAAGATTGTCATTACGCCACAGTATGTCGAAGACAAACTTGGAAAAATATCTAAAAACAAAGATTTAAGCCAATTTATATTATAAAAAATTACAATTTCATATGTTTACAGGAGGAACCAATAAATGGCTCTATTACAGAAAACACGTAAAATTAATGCAATGCTTCAAAGAGCAGCAGGGAAACCAGTTAACTTCAAAGAAATGGCTGAAAAGCTAAGTGAAGTGATTGAAGCAAATATCTTTGTTGTAAGCAGAAGAGGAAAATTACTGGGCTTTGCAGTTAATCAGCTTATTGAAAACGAGAGAATGAAAAAAATGCTTGAAGACCGTCAGTTTCCTGAAGGTTATACAAACAATCTTTTTAACATAACAGAAACATCTTCAAACATTGATGTTTATAGTGAATATACTGCATTTCCAGTTGAAAATCGTGAATTATTTAAAAACGGCTTAACAACTATCGTACCGATCATTGGTGGTGGAGAGCGTCTAGGAACATTAATTTTAGCAAGAGTACAAGAACAATTTGAAGATGAAGATCTAATTCTTGCTGAATATGGAGCTACTGTTGTAGGTATGGAGATTCTGCGTGAAAAAGCTGAAGAAATCGAAGAAGAAGCACGAAGCAAAGCGGTTGTACAAATGGCTATCAGTTCATTATCATACAGTGAATTAGAAGCAATTGAACATATATTTGAAGAATTAAGCGGAAATGAAGGTCTTTTAGTTGCTAGTAAAATAGCTGATCGTGTAGGGATTACAAGATCTGTCATTGTAAATGCACTTCGGAAGCTCGAGAGTGCAGGTGTTATTGAATCTCGTTCTTTAGGGATGAAAGGAACATATATAAAAGTTCTTAATGCTAAATTCTTAGTTGAATTAGAGAAATTAAAAACAAATTAATAAGAAAGGCACTTTGAGGATTTTATCCTTAAAGTGCCTTTTTTATGTTTTTTTATTCTTTTCTAGATTATCTAACTCACTCATAATGTTTCTTTACATTTCGCTAATAGTTTACTTAATGAATAAATGTATAGGTTATGTACTGAAATTGGAAAAAATAATATGTAGGGAATTGTCGAATTATATGTTACGTTATTTATGTGCCAGTAACACCTCATTATTAAGATACTGTTAGGCTTTCGCTCATATAATGCGAATAGTTCAATAGTCCTCATTTTAAATTAGATAGAAAATCCGACTTTTTTTTACAAAACCTTAATAGACTTTAAGACTAATATTTCATACAATGAGTAAGAAGAAAACACATATTTCGACATTATACGATACGTATGTACTTTACATTTTGTGAGGGGATATTATGAAATTATTTTCAAATACAATAAATAGTTTAGAAAACGCACTTTCTCATTCAACTGCTAAGCAAAAGGTAATCTCTAATAACATTGCCAATGTTGATACCCCGAATTATAAATCTCAAGAGGTTCGGTTTAATACTGCATTATCAAATGAAATGCAAAAGCTTCAGGCTACAAAGACAAACGCCAAACACATTGAATTTGGTGGTTCAGATACGTCAAACTATAGAATCGTTTCAAGAAATAATACAAATTATCAACATAATGGAAATAACGTTGATATTGATCAAGAAATGACAGAGATGGCAAAAAATCAAATTCAATATAATGCTCTCATTGAAAGAATAAGTGGGAAATTTAACTCACTTAAAACAGTGATTAAAGGTGGCAATTAAATATGTCTATTTTTCATTCAATAAACACATCTGGTTCAGCATTAACTGCTCAGCGGGTTAGAATGGACGTTATTTCTTCGAATATGGCTAATATGGACACAACCAGAGGGGAATTCATTGATGGTGAGTGGCAACCATATCGCAGAAAAATGGTTGTCACTCAGCCCCAAGGAAATAGTTTTTCCTCTTTTCTTAATAAGGCAATGGGCTCATCAACAAAAGCTGATGGGGTAAAAGTAACGGAAATTGTCGAAGATGATACTCCGTTTGAATTAGTCTATGACCCTGAGCATCCAGACGCTAATGATGAAGGCTATGTCGCGATGCCGAATGTTGACCCTTTAAAGGAAATGGTTGATCTTATTAGTAGCACTCGATCATATGAAGCAAATGTTACTGCAATGAATGCTTCTAAAGGAATGCTGATGAAAGCATTAGAAATTGGGAAATAGGTGATTAGAAATGATTAATAGAATAAGTCCATTTCAAGTAATAACAACTCAGCCTGTTCAACCAAAGGCTACAAATATAACAAATATCCAGAACGAAAATAAAACTAGTTTTGCAGAAACGTTAAAACAATCTATTAATGAGATTAATAAAGCACAACTTGAATCAGATAAAATGACAGAGGCTCTTGCAAGCGGCAAAAATGTGGAACTTCATGATGTCATGATTGCATCCCAGAAATCAAGTATTACGCTTCTAACAGCTATAGAAGTCAGAAATAAAGCGATTGAAGCATATCAAGAAATGATGAGAATGCAGGTTTAGTAGTTTAGAGGAACCGTTCTATTTATATTAGAACGGTTCTGACTACGAATTGCAGAAAGTCATTGTGACCGGGGGATTTTATGGAATGAACGAAAAATTAATGAATACAAAAGATAAACTATCTGGGTTATGGCAAGGAAGAAGTAAAGGACAAAAAACCCTTCTTATAACAGGTGCGATTCTGTTTTTTGTTATAGCCGGGCTTTTGACTTACTTTGTGTCAAAACCTAATTTAGTTCCTCTTTATTCTAATCTTTCTCCTGCTGAAACAGGTCAAATTAAAGAAACACTTGATGCGAAGGGTGTTCAGTCCGAAATCTCAAATAATGGTTCAACCATTATGGTCCCAAAAGAGATGGTAGACACTTTGATGGTTGAACTAGCAGCGGAAGGAGTTCCAAATACGGGAACAATTGACTATTCTTACTTTGGTCAGGATTCTGGTTTTGGAATGACGGATAAAGAGTTTGATGTGATTAAACTTAAGGCTACTCAAACAGAACTTTCGAACTTAATGAAGGGGATAGACGGAGTTAATAATGCAAATGTCATGATTAATCTTCCAGCAGAATCTGTTTTTGTAGGAGAACAGACTGAAGGTTCATCTGCTTCAGTTGTTTTAAATTTAAAACCTGGAGCTCAATTAGATCAAGAAAAAGTTAATGCACTTTTTCACTTAGTGTCAAAAAGTGTTCCAAATCTTTCTACAGATAATATCGTCATTATGGATCAAAATTTTAACTATTATGATCTAAATAATGGTCAAAACTCTTCACCAGGTACAAGCTATGCTTCTCAGCAAGAAATTAAAGCTCAAATTGAACAAGATATTCAACGAGATGTTCAAAAGTTATTGGGTACGATGATGGGGCAAGACAAAGTTGTTGTTGCTGTAACAACGGATATTGACTTCACTCAAGAAAATCGGGAAGAAAATCTTGTATCTCCGGTAGTTGAAGGTACTGATGAAGGAATTGCGGTCAGTGTTGAAAGAATTACAGAAGCCTACACGGGAGATGGAGCAGCGGCTGGTGGAGTGAATGGAGTTGGAGAGAACGATATTCCAGCTTATGAAGCAACAGCCGGAGGCGCTGGTAACGGAGATTATGAACGTATTGAAGAAAGAGTAAATAATGAAGTAAATCGTATTAATAAACAGATTGTAGAAAGTCCATATAAAATACGTGACTTAGGAATTCAAGTGATGGTTGAACCACCAGATCCAGAAAATCTGGATTCATTTACACCTGAACGCGAAGAAGATATTCAACAAATATTATCAACAATTGTAAGAACATCAATTAATAAAGAAGCTGATGCAGAGCCTTTAACGCAAGAGCAACTTGAAGAAAAAGTAGTCGTTTCTGTACAACCGTTCGATGGTAAGCAGCAACTTGCAGAAGCTGAAGCTACTCCAGTTATTCCAATTTGGATGTATATTGTAGGAGGAGTATTACTATTAGCAATCATTGTTCTTATCATTCTACTAGTTAGAAAGAAAAAGCAAGAAAATGAAGAGCTTGAAGAAGAAGAAGAAGACCTACAGGATGGACCAACATTTGATATACAAGATATCAACAACAACGAAATTGAAACAGAAACTACAGTTCGTAAAAAGCAGCTAGAAAAAATGGCGAAAGAAAAACCAGAAGATTTTGCAAAACTGTTACGAACTTGGATTTCTGAGGAATAGGAGGTTAACTGATGGCTAGAAAAGATAATAACACATTAACAGGTAAACAGAAGGCTGCCATTCTTTTAATCTCTTTAGGACCAGAAGTATCAGCATCTGTATATAAACATTTGTCTGAAGAAGAAATCGAAAAATTAACATTAGAGATTTCAGGTGTACGAAAGGTCGATTCCGAAAAGAAAGAAGAAATTATTGAGGAATTTCATGATATTGCAATGGCACAAGATTTTATCACCCAAGGTGGTATTGCTTACGCAAAAGAGGTACTTGAAAAGGCATTAGGTGAGGATAAAGCAACTAGCATTATCCATCGACTAACATCTTCCTTACAAGTGAAACCATTTGACTTTGCAAGAAAGGCAGATCCATCACAGATTTTAAACTTTATTCAAAATGAGCATCCTCAGACAATTGCCCTGATTCTTTCTTATTTAGAACCGACTCAATCAGGACAAATTTTATCTGAGCTTCCACAAGAACTGCAAGCCGATGTTGCGCGAAGAATTGCTGTAATGGATAGAACAGCTCCTGAAATAATTAATGAGGTTGAACAGATACTTGAACGCAAGCTTTCATCAACAGTTACTCAAGACTTTACACAAACTGGTGGAATTGAGGCAGTTGTTGAAGTATTAAATGGAGTGGATCGAACAACAGAAAGAACCATCCTTGATTCACTTGAGATTCAGGATCCTGTATTGGCTGAAGAAATTAAAAAGAGAATGTTTGTCTTTGAAGACATTGTTACACTTGATAATCGTGCAATACAGCGTGTGATTAGAGATGTAGAAAACGATGACCTAATGCTTTCACTTAAAGTTGCTAGTGAAGAAGTTAGAGATGTTGTCTTTAAGAATATGTCTAAACGAATGGTTGATACGTTCAAAGAAGAAATGGAATTTATGGGACCAGTTAGACTTCGTGATGTAGAAGAGGCACAATCAAGAATTGTTGGAGTTATTAGAAGGCTTGAAGAAGCTGGTGAAATTGTCATTGCCCGTGGTGGAGGAGATGATATTATTGTCTAGACTTATTAAGTCTCAATTCACAAATCATCATGATGACAAAAAAACGATAGCAGTCCAACAACTTCAGTTATATATGAAAGATAAAGTAACTGAAGATGACCCTGAGTTATTAAAAGAATCTTCATATATTATTCAAACAGCAAGAGCAGAAGCAGAGAAGATCATCCAATCTGCACATGAAGAGTCATCTAGAATAATGCAGCAAA
>NZ_JBLUOI010000054.1:0-2631 GCF_048059995.1 Metabacillus sp. YM-086
GATTTGTTGATTCTAACTGCAGACCATGGGAATGATCCTATTCACCACGGAACCGATCATACAAGGGAGTATGTTCCTTTATTAATATATAGCCCAAAAATGAAAGAAGGAAAAGAGCTTCCAGTAAGAGAAACGTTTGCAGATGTAGGAGCAACTATTGCCGATAATTTTAATGTGAAAATGCCAGCTCATGGAAAAAGCTTTCTTTCAGAGTTGAAATAGGAGGGTATAAAATGAATAGTAAATTAATTAAAGAAGCAGCAAATTACTTAACATCAAAATATAGTGAGCAACCGACAATAGGACTAATCTTGGGATCAGGTTTAGGTGTATTAGCTGACGAAATTGAGAATCCTGTAAAAATACCATACAATGAAATCCCTAATTTTCCTATTTCAACGGTTGAAGGACATGCTGGTCAACTTGTCTTTGGAAGTTTAAAAGGGAAAAAAGTTGTTGCTATGCAAGGACGTTTTCATTTCTATGAAGGATACAGTCTAGATAAAGTAACAGCTCCTGTAAGAGTCATGAAGGAATTAGGAGTTCAAACATTAATTGTGACAAATGCAGCTGGCGGAGTGAATGAAAACTTCCAAGCCGGAGATCTTATGTTGATTAGCGATCATATTAATAACATGGGGACAAACCCGTTAATTGGTCCAAACGATTCTGATATGGGACCTCGTTTCCCTGACATGTCTGAAAGCTATGATAAACAACTTAGAGAGTTAGCTAGGGGCATTGCTAGTGAATTACATATTAAGCTTCAAGAAGGAGTATACGTTGGCAATACTGGTCCATCATATGAAACTCCTGCTGAAGTCCGTGCCCTTCGTATACTTGGTGGAGACGCAGTCGGAATGTCCACAGTTCCAGAAGTAATCGTGGCCAGACATACTGGCTTAAAAGTATTAGGAATCTCTTGTATTTCAAATATGGCGGCTGGTATATTAGATCAGCCATTATCACATGATGAAGTAATAGAAACAACTGAAAAGGTAAGAGCAAACTTTTTAAACCTTGTAAAAAGCATTGTAGAAAAAATAAATTTCTAATGAAAAAAAGGTGAGAGACATATGAGAATGGTTGATTTGATCGAAAAAAAGCGTGATGGAAGAGAATTAACAAAAGAAGAAATTCAACACATAATCAAAGGCTATACAACAGGTGACATCCCTGACTATCAAATGAGTGCTTTTACAATGGCTGTTTATTTTCAAGGAATGACAGATAATGAACGTGCTGAACTTACGATGTCAATGGTCCAATCAGGTGACACCATTGATTTAAGTGAAATTAAAGGAATAAAAGTTGATAAACACAGTACCGGTGGTGTTGGTGATACAACTACGCTTGTATTGGGTCCTTTAGTAGCAGCAGTTGGCGTTCCTGTGGCAAAAATGTCTGGAAGAGGACTAGGTCATACTGGTGGAACAATTGATAAGCTTGAATCTGTACCTGGCTTTCACGTGGAGATTGAGAACAAACAATTTATTGAATTGGTAAATAAAAACAAAATAGCAGTGATTGGACAGAGTGGGAACCTAACTCCTGCAGACAAAAGCTTATATGCATTACGAGATGTAACGGCAACAGTAAATAGTATTCCACTTATCGCAAGCTCCATCATGAGTAAAAAAATTGCAGCAGGTGCAGATGCAATTGTGTTGGACGTAAAAACAGGTGCGGGTGCTTTTATGAAGGATTTAGACGAATCTAAAGAGCTAGCCAAAGCTATGGTTGATATCGGTAACCTTGTTGGCCGTAAAACAATGGCTGTTATTTCAGATATGAGTCAACCACTAGGATATGCAATTGGAAATGCACTAGAAGTCAAAGAAGCGATTGATACATTAAGTGGCAAAGGACCGAAAGATTTAGAAGAACTTTGCTTAACATTAGGAAGTTATATGGTGTATTTAGCTGAAAAGGCCAACTCTCTTGAAGAAGCTCGAAAGATGTTAGTTGAAGTCATGGAAAACGGTAAAGCTTTAACAACATTAAAAACATTTTTAGAGGCCCAAGGTGGAGATAGCTCAGTTGTAGATCAACCTGAAAAGTTGCCACAAGCAGCATATCAATTTGAACTAGAAGCAAAAGCTGATGGCTATGTTTCTGAAATTATTGCTGACTCTGTTGGTACAGCTGCAATGCTATTAGGTGCAGGAAGAGCAACAAAAGAATCAGAAATTGATCTTGCAGTTGGTCTTGTCCTAAATAAAAAAATTGGTGACAGTGTGAAACAAGGAGAGTCACTAGTTACAATTCATAGTAATGCAGAAAACGTAGAAGATGTAAGAAAGACCCTTTATGAAAGCATCTCTGTTAGTAATGAAGAGGTAAAAGCACCAGAATTGATCTATGCTACAGTTGAATAGATGTTGATATTAAAAACCACAGCTATGATTGCTGTGGTTTTTATGTATTGATTTAGTTATTACTTGTTGGGGGAGCGTGAAATGAGATTACTAAGAGGAAACGACGCAACAGCAGGCGAAAGTGACTTGACTCAAAGGAAAAACGACGTGAAAAATCGGAAGAATGACGTGACCAAGCCGGAAAATGACCTGACTAAGAGGAAACGACGTGACATCAGGCGAAAGTGACTTGATCCAAAGGAAAAACGACGTG
>NZ_JBLUOI010000054.1:2728-33723 GCF_048059995.1 Metabacillus sp. YM-086
GTGAAAAATCGGAAGAATGACGTGACCAAGCCGGAAAATGACCTGACTAAGAGGAAACAACGTGACAGCAGGCGAAAAGGACTTGATCCAAAGGAAAAACGACGTGAAAAATCGGAAGAATGACGTGACCAAGTAGGAAAATGACCTTACTAAGAGGAAACGACGCAACATCAGGCGAAAGTGACTTGACTCAAAGGAAGAACGACGTGAAAAATCGGAAGAATGACGTGACCAAGCCGGAAAATGACCTGACTAAGAGGAAACAACGTGACAGCAGGCGAAAATGACTTGACCCAAAGGAAAAACGACGTGATAAATCGGAAGAATGACGTGACCGAGTAGGAAAATGACCTGACTAAGAGGAAACGGCGTGACAGCAGGCGAAAGTGACTTGACTCAAAGGGAAATCGACGTGATAAATCGGAAGAATGACGTGACCGAGTAGGAAAATGACCTGACTAAGAGGAAACGACGTGACAGCAGGTGAAAATGACTTGATCCAAAGGAAAAACGACGTGATAAATCGGAAGAATGACGTGACCAAGCATAAAAATGACCAAACCATGTAAAAAGAACTTGAGTTAGAATAAGAAAACCACACCAACTATAAAAGTCAAAGCCCCTTCAATCTTCATTTATAAAATTTTTCCATAAACCGAAAATATCATTACCAATGGTGATACATTTTCAAAAAAATAATGTACTTGCTAAAAATTCGATTTTAACAATTTTAGAGGTATTACGACTATTGTCATTGAATTACTTTATAAAAGATAAGGGAGTGATTAAAAGTGGTCATGGTTAAAGAAAAACAAATAACGATTAGAATTCAAACGCTAGAAGCATTATTAAGGAGAATCCCGAGTGACCATCCAAAAAGAGTTTTAATTGAAAATGAGTATTCTAAAAGGATGGTTGGATACAAAGGAGAAAAATCATTAGATTACTACTTAAGCTTTCTAGGGGAGGATTACTATATTTTCCATGATATTAGATTAAAAGGTGAAACTTACTACTTTCAAATAGATGTGCTAATCATAGCTCCTCGTTTTATTCTTATTATCGAATCTAAAAACATTTCAGGTACACTTACTTTTGATCAAAAGCATAACCAGCTAATAAGAGAGGTGAATGGGAAAGTAGATGGGTTTCAAGATCCTATCAGTCAGGTGAAACATCAAGAATATCAGCTGAAGAATTGGTTGAACTCGAAGAAACTCCCTGATTTTGCAATAGAGACATGTGTTGTAATAACTAATGCGAATACGATTATAAAAGTAACAGGTGAAGAAAAAAGGAACACACCGTCAATTATTAAAAGTTCAAATATAGTATTTGAAATCGAGAGGTTAAATGAGATACACAATCATAGAAAAAAACAAAATAAGAGACAACTGAGTCAGCTATCAAATATCATCTTAAACCTACATACACAACCAGTTTTAAATATTCTTAACGAATTTAATATTAACGTAAATGATATTTTATCAGGGGTGTTTTGTGAAGGTTGTAACACTTTATCTATGATAAGAGCAGGCGGGAAGTGGAAATGTACAATCTGTGCAAAGACTTCTAAAACTGCCCACCTTCAAACAATAAATGATTATTACCTACTTATATGTACTTACATGACAAACAAGCAATTTAGAAACTTCGCCAATCTTTCATCAAGTACTACCTCCTACAAACTTCTATCATCATTAACCTTCGAAACATCTGGTACTACATGTGACAGAAAGTATCATATCACTCTATACCAACCTAAATAAAAAAACCTACCAATCCTAGTATAATTTCCCTCCTACTGGAAAAAATGGAATGTATAAAGAATGGAGGGCTTATGAAATGAAACGGATAATTTCGTGTTTAACACTTATAACAATGCTTCTTTCTGTAACACCAATGGCACTTGCCAATGAATCTACGACTGCTGAACTAGCAGATAAAGCAAAATCAGCTGTTTTAATCGAACGAGATACAGGAACGATCCTTTACGATAAAAACAGTGATGAAAAACTGCCCCCTGCAAGTATGACAAAGATTATGACCATGCTTCTTATTATGGAGTCACTGGATAAGGAGCAAATTACCTGGGATGAAAAAGTTCGCACAAGTGAATATGCTGCTTCAATGGGGGGCTCTCAAATTTTCCTAGAGCCAGGAGAGGAAATGACTGTTGAACAAATGTTAAAAGGAATTGCTATTGGATCTGGTAATGATGCATCGGTCGCGATGGCGGAAAAAATTGCGGGTTCAGTAGATGAATTTGTCAATATGATGAACAAAAAAGCTGAAGAGTTGGGACTAAAAAATACACACTTCAAAAATCCAACAGGCTTACCAGAAGCTGATCATTATAGTTCTGCTCATGATATGGCCTTAATGGCAAAGGAACTATTAAAATACGAAGAGATTACAAATTTCACAGGTAAGTATGAGGATTATTTACGTGAAGGTACTGATAAAAAGTTTTGGCTTGTTAATACCAATCGACTTGTTAAGTTTTATCCGGGAGTCGATGGAGTAAAAACTGGGTTTACGAATGAAGCGAAATATTGCTTAACAGCAACAGCTAAAAAAGATAATATGCGTGTCATTGCGGTGGTATTTGGTGCAGATACACCTAAAGATCGAAATGCACAAGTGACGAAGATGTTAGATTATGCATTTAGTCAGTATCAAACACATCCTTTGTTTGAAAAAGATCATGTACTGACAAAAACGAAAGTTAGTAAAGGTAGCGAAAAAGAAGTGAATGTGATGACATCAGAACCAATTTCAGTTCTAACGAAAAAGGGTGAAAAGGTAGATGATGTAGAGCAGGAAATAGTGATGAAAAAAGACATTAAAGCTCCGGTAAAAAAAGGCGATGAGCTTGGGGCTCTTCAACTAGTGAAAGATGGTAAAGTTATTGCTGAAAGTGAACTAGTAGCGGAGAAAGATATTGATGAGGCCGGCTGGTGGACGTTATTTAAGCGAGTAATGGGTAATTTTACAAAGTCTAGCTAATGTTGACGAAATATAACTAGTTTTGTCATCAGGCAGGAAATTAAAAGTTCAATCAAGAATTGACTCTTATCCAGAAATTAAGGAGGGGTAAAACCTTGAGTCTAGCGATTGAACTTGATGTAAAAGAAGCAGTACTTTGTATACGACTCTCAGGTGAGCTTGATCATCATGCAGCAGAAGAATTACGTACGAAGGTGACGGAAACTCTTGCAGCAAATCCGATCCAGCATATTGTATTAAATTTAGAGAATTTATCATTTATGGATAGCTCAGGTTTGGGCGTAATTCTTGGTAGATACAAACAAATTAAGGCTTCAGGTGGAGAGATGGTTGTTTGTGCAATTTCACCTGCAGTCAAACGATTATTTGATATGTCTGGTTTATTTAAGATTATTCGATTAGAAGAAGACGAGCATAAAGCGTTACAAACGTTGGGGGTGGCATCATGAGAAATGAAATGAACCTTCAATTTTCAGCGCTTAGTCAGAATGAATCATTTGCAAGGGTAACGGTTGCGTCTTTTATTGCTCAACTGGATCCAACAATGGATGAGTTAACTGAGATTAAGACAGTTGTCTCAGAGGCTGTTACTAACGCCATCATTCATGGATATGATAATGATCCAAGTGGGATTGTTTACATTTCTGTTACGTTAGAAGATGGAATTGTTCAATTAACAATCCGTGATGAAGGAATAGGTATTGCTGATATTGAAGAGGCAAGACAACCTCTTTATACAACGAAGCCTGAACTTGAAAGATCAGGAATGGGCTTTACCATTATGGAAAACTTTATGGATGAAATTACAGTCGAGTCATCAGAAACAAGAGGAACTACTGTTAGATTGACAAAACACTTATCGAAAAGTAAAGCTTTATGCAATTAAAGGGAGACTTGCTATGGATGTGGAGGTCAAGAACGATCAATCAAATACACAGTTAAAAGACCATGAAGTGAAGGAATTAATTCGTCGTAGTCAAGAAGGAGATCAAGAGGCACGTGATTTAATTATTCAAAAAAACATGCGTCTAGTTTGGTCTGTAGTTCAACGATTTTTGAATCGTGGGTATGAACCTGATGACTTGTTCCAAATTGGAAGTATTGGGTTATTGAAATCTGTTGATAAATTTGATTTATCATATGATGTAAGATTTTCTACCTATGCTGTGCCAATGATTATTGGGGAAATTCAACGATTTATCCGCGATGATGGAACGGTTAAAGTAAGCCGTTCATTGAAGGAATTAGGAAATAAAATACGACGAGCACGAGATGAATTGTCAAAAACGTTGGGGAAGGTACCGACAGTTGCAGAAATTGCAAACCACTTGGATATATCACCTGAGGACGTTGTGCTAGCTCAGGAAGCGGTAAGGGCACCTTCTTCGATACATGAAACAGTTTACGAAAATGATGGAGATCCTATTACCTTGTTAGATCAGATTGCAGATAATACAGAAACAAAATGGTTTGATAAATTGGTTTTAAAGGATGCAATACGAGACTTAGATGAACGTGAGAGGCTTATCGTCTTTTTACGTTATTATAAGGATCAAACCCAATCTGAGGTGGCTGATCGACTAGGAATTTCTCAAGTTCAAGTATCAAGGTTAGAAAAGAAAATATTGCAGCAAATGAAAGATAAAATGAATCAAGTTTAAAAAAGAGGAAGACATTGATTAAACAATGTTTTCCTCTTTTTTATTTGGAATTTTCTGAAACCAACAATGGTAATTGTTGGACTTATAGACAGATCTGCATGATTAAAATAAGGCAATGCATACTACATATAACAATCAATAAATTTAAATGGATGAACTAAAAACAATCATTAGGAAGTGACTCTTGATGGAAAAGACGGTATACATTAGACTTCGTCACCGCATTCAAGTACATCCTAACGATGTCATTACAATTGATAAAATTGCACTAGTTGTCGGCGATAAGGAGTTGACCGAAAAACTAAATAAAATTGTTATTCACAAAATTCAACTAAGTGATAAAAATATGGTGGTCATTGATGTTATGCATGTTTTAAGAGAAATACATAAATATGACCGCCAAATAGACGTACAGGCAATTGGAGCTACTCAAACGATAGTGGAAATTATGTACCAAAAAAAGAAGCTTTCTCCACTTTTATTTTGTCTAGTCTGGCTCCTGCTTTTTATCGGAGCAGGTCTTGCAATTATGAACTTTCATGAAGATGTAAGCATGCGAGCTGTTCATCAACGGATTTATAAAATTGTCACAGGAAAAGAAAATGCACATCCATTAATTTTACAAATTCCTTATTCGCTTGGTTTAGGTTTAGGAATGGTCTTGTTTTTTAATCATTTGTTTAAGAAAAGAATTAATGAAGAACCAAGCCCCTTAGAAGTAGAGATCTTTAATTATCAACTGGACCTGGATCAATATGTTGCCATGAATGAAAATAAAGAGAATATAAACGGAAATAATGATGATTCTAAATAGTATTATTCTTATCATTATTGGTTTATCTGGCGGGCTTGTTGTTGGTTCGGGGTATGTTGCATTCTTAGCAGTACTTGGAATCATCCCAAGATTAACACAGCTTACAAAGACATACCAGTACATTCATGTCTATGAAGGGGCAATTATTTTAGGAACTGTTATAACGGGATGGATTAGTTTAAGGGATACTACCCTATTTCAATCTGAGCTATGGTTGATTCCAATTGGACTTTTATGCGGGGTATTTATTGGAATGTTAGCAGCAGCTTTAACAGAGGTTTTGAATGTTTTTCCTATTTTAGCAAAAAGAATTGGCTTAGGAGAAAAGATTGTCATTTTATTAATGGCAATTGTATTTGGAAAAATTGCTGGATCACTTTTTCATTGGGTCTATTTTGTAAATCATTAAGGAGGGTAATAACATGGCGAAGATGAAAGAAGATTATAAAAATCAAATAAAAAATTATCAGCCTAAACCACCATATCTTCTAAATTGCTTGAAAGCATTCCTAGTTGGTGGGTTTATTTGCCTATGTGGACAAGCGATTCAAAATTTCTATATGAATGTATTTGACTTTTCTCAAAAGGATGCTGGAAATCCAACAGCGGGTACACTAATTTTAATATCTGCTTTGTTGACGGGATTCGGTATATATGACAAGCTGGGACAATTTGCTGGAGCGGGCTCGGCCGTTCCTATAACAGGTTTCGCAAATTCCATGACAAGTGCTGCAATTGAGCATAGAAGTGAAGGAATTGTTCTAGGGGTAGCAACTAACATGTTTAAACTTGCAGGAAGCGTGATCGTTTTCGGTGTTGTAGCAGCTTACATTGTTGGAATCATTCGCTATTTTTACGGTTTATCTTTCTAAGGTGAGGTGGATATTTTGAAACTAACTGGAAAACAAACATGGCAATTTGAAAATCCATTATTTGTTCACTCAAGTGGAACTGCTGTTGGTCCAAAGGAAGCGGACGGACCTCTAGGAAAAGGTTTCGATATCAAACATAAAGAGCTTCATTGTGGTGAAGATAATTGGGAATTAGCAGAAAGAAGATTAATGGAGCAAGCAATTGAACAATGTCTTAAAAAAGGAAATAAAACGACAGATGATGTTGATTTATTTTTAGCTGGGGATTTACTCAATCAAAATGTAACTTCAAATTATGTTGCAAGACATTTAAGTCTTCCATTTTTATGTATGTTCGGAGCATGTTCAACGTCAATGGAGACCGTTGCGTTAGGTTCTGCTTTAGTTGATGGAGGTTTTGCAAGTAATGTTATTGCTGCAACGAGTAGTCATAATGCAACCGCTGAAAGACAGTTTCGTTATCCAACTGAGTATGGGGGACAAAAACCAGATACAGCTACCTTTACAGTAACAGGATCCGGGGCTGTTTTAATAAGTAAAGAAGTTAGTAATATAAAAATTACTGCTGCAACGATAGGTAAGGTTGCTGACCTTGGCATTAAAGATCCTTTTGATATGGGCTCGGCAATGGCACCGGCAGCTGCAGAAACAATTGCTCAGCATTTAAAGGATTTAAACCGTACTCCTGATGATTATGATTTATTTCTTACAGGCGATTTATCTGGTGTAGGTAGTCCTATTGTTAAAGAGCTTCTAAAAGAAGAAGGATATGATGTTCATAATAAACATAATGATTGCGGATTAATGGTATACCGACCTGATCAGAAAGTATTTGCTGGTGGAAGTGGGTGTGGTTGCTCAGCTGTAGTCACATACAGTCACATTTTTGAAGAGCTTAAAAAAGGAAATTTAAATCGTGTATTTGTTGTAGCAACTGGTGCATTATTAAGCCCAACGATGATTCAACAAAAAGAATCAATTCCAACAATAGCACACGGAGTCGTATTTGAAAGAGCCGATAAAGGAGTGAGCAACTAATGGAGTATCTATGGGCATTTGTTGTAGGTGGTGCCATTTGTGTAGTTGGACAACTTCTATTAGATTTTGTAAAGCTTACTCCAGCTCATGTAATGAGTACATTTGTTGTAACGGGTGCAATTCTAGATGGCTTTGGGGTTTATGACAAGTTCATAGAATTTGCCGGGGCAGGGGCAACTGTACCGATTACCAGCTTTGGGCATTCACTCCTTCATGGAGCTATGGAACAAGCAAAAGAACATGGTTTTATTGGAATCGGAATCGGAATTTTTGAGTTAACATCTGCAGGTATATCAGCGGCAATTCTATTCGCATTTATTATGGCACTTATCTTTAAACCGAAAGGATAGGTAAACATTGACAAATAAACGAAGGGTCATTCTTGTTACAGATGGAGATGAGTATGCTGCACGAACAATTGAATATGTAGCATCTGAAATAGGTGGTAGAACAATTTCACAAACACAGGGAAATCCATCGACCTTAAGTGGGGCACAAATTGTTCAGCTTATTCTCCAGGCCAAAAATGACCCTGTATTTGTCATGTTTGACGACTGTGGTTTATTAGGAGAAGGAGCTGGAGAGGTAGCTTTAAAATATGTTGCGGAGCATCCTAACATAGAAGTGCTTGGTATTATTGCTGTTGCATCTAAAACACACCAGACGGAATGGACACGGGTTGACGTAAGTATTGATCGATTCGGTGAATTAACAGAGTACGGTGTTGACAAAAGTGGACTAAAAGATCTTGAACTTGGAAGAATAAGCGGGGACACCGTGTACTGTTTAGATCAGTTAAATGTTCCTATTATTGTTGGGATTGGCGACATAGGAAAAATGGCGCGGAAGGATAGTGTGAAAAACGGGTGCCCAATCACTTTAAAGGCAGTGGAATTAATATTAGAAAGGAGCGGATATCGTGGCAACGGACACTAAGGAAAAAAAATATCCGATATCTGGAAACCTTGCTGAGAATGAAAAGTTCTTTATTGAACATGCCGGTTTAAATACGACATTTGATATTGGAATTCGTAAGCTCCAAATTCTAGATTTTCAAGTAAATATGTATTTTTTAAATGGTCTATGTGATACAAAATACATTACAGAGATTTTAAAAAAGATAACATCAATAAGTGATGATGAAGTAGATCATATAAAGTTTAAGGAAATCTTAGAAAATCGAATTGTAAACCAATCCGTTTCTAAAGTTAAATCATTAGATGATGCAGTTGACCAACTTTTAGCCGGCCTTATTTTATTTTTTATCGAAGGCATTGACTATGCACTTGCTGCAGATGTAAGAAGCTATCCTGGTAGACAACCACAGGAGCCTGATACTGAAAAAATTGTCCGTGGTGCAAGAGATGGATTTGTAGAAAACATCATTGTAAACACAGGGTTAATTAGAAGAAGGATAAGAGATGAACGCCTTCGCTATGAAATTATGCAGATTGGAGAACGTTCAAAGACAGATGTTTGTGTTGCATATGTAAAGGACGTTGCCAATCCTGAATTAGTCAAGACAATTAAACAGGAACTAGAAGCAATTGAAATTGACGGTATTACGATGGCGGACAAAACAGTGGAAGAATTTTTGGTACACCAAGGATTTAATCCTTATCCCCTAGTAAGATATACGGAAAGAGCGGATGTTGCCGCAAATCATTTGCTGGAAGGACATGTATTGATTCTTGTTGATACCTCACCAAGTGTCATTATTACTCCTACCACAATGTTTCACCATGTACAGCATGCGGAGGAGTATCGTCAAGCACCAGCTGTTGGTACTTTTCTGAGATGGGTTCGATTTTTAGGGATTGTCGCGTCCATTTTCTTACTGCCACTATGGTTTTTATTTGTTCAGGAACCTTCTTTATTACCAAAGGAAATTGCCTTTATAGGTCCTAATGAACAAAAAAATATACCAATTGTTGTACAAATTTTCCTTGCTGATTTTGGTATAGAATTTCTAAGAATGGCAGCTATACACACACCAACATCTCTCTCTACTGCTATGGGTTTAATTGCAGCTGCGTTAATTGGACAAATTGCGATAGATGTAGGTTTATTCGTTCCTGAGGTTATTCTGTATGTTGCTATAGCAGCAATTGGCGCCTTTGCAACACCAAGTTATGAGCTTAGTTTAGCAAATAAGATAGCGAGGTTAATACTATTAATTGCTGTTGCAGCCTTTAAGTTAGAGGGGTTTGTAATTGGAAGTACATTATTTGTACTTCTTCTAGCAAGTATCCGTTCATTAAACACACCTTACTTATGGCCATTTCTACCATTTAATGCAAAAGCACTGTGGCAAATCATTATTAGGACATCTGTACCAGGTGCGAAGCTACGACCAAGCATTGTGCACCCTCAAAATGTAAAAAAACAGCCAAAATAGGGTAAAGTGACATTGAAAGAACCCCTCTTTTATGATATTGTATGTTTAATTTCATGCAGGAAATTTTATAACAGACAGTTAATGACCAGCTGGTGTTAACTGTCTTTTTTCCTTGTAATTACCTAACAAAGGCCTATTATATATTTACTAATTAATAGTCTATAAGATAAAAAAGAGCCTAGCTGTAGAAAGAGGGGATACAATTTGTTCTTACATGGAACTAGTAAGATAAATGATAAAGGACATTTAGAAATAGGCGGAGTAGATACGATTCAGTTAGCAAATGAATACGGTACACCTTTGTATGTGTATGATGTTGCATTAATTAGAGAACGTGCTAGAAGTTTTAAAGAATCTTTTGAAAAAATGGGTGTAAAGGCTCAAGTTGCATATGCGAGTAAAGCTTTTTCATCAGTTGCTATGTTTCAGTTAATTGAAGAAGAAGGTTTGTCACTAGATGTTGTGTCGGGTGGAGAGTTATATACTGCAGTTGCATCAGGTTTTCCTGCCTCTAGAATTCATCTTCATGGAAACAATAAAAGTCGTGCAGAACTCAAAATGGCACTGGATCATGAAGTTGGCTGTATTGTAGTTGATAATTTCTATGAAATTGAGTTAATTGAAGAAATATCGAAGGATAAAGCAGGTAGTAAAGTGCCTGTATTATTACGTGTTACACCAGGTGTAGAGGCGCATACACACGACTATATTACAACTGGTCAAGAAGATTCGAAGTTTGGTTTTGGTTTATTAAATGGTCAAGTAGAGCAAGCGATTGATTCTGTACTAAAATCTAATTCTATTCATTTATTAGGAATTCATTGTCATATCGGATCCCAAATCTTTGATACAGCTGGCTTTGTTTTGGCAGCAGAACGTGTTTTTGAAAAAATCAAAGAATGGAAAGAAAGATTTTCGTTTATCCCTGAAGTAGTAAATCTAGGTGGTGGATTTGGTATTCGTTATACAGAAGAAGATGAGCCATTACCAGCAACATACTATGTAGAAAAGATTGTAGATGCTGTGAAAACCCAAGTAAGTGAGATGGGCATTAGTATGCCAGAAATTTGGATTGAGCCAGGCCGTTCACTTGTAGGAGATGCAGGTACAACACTATATACAATCGGATCTCAAAAAACAGTTCCTAACATTAGACAATATGTGGCTATTGATGGTGGTATGAGTGATAACATCCGACCAGCATTATATCAAGCAAAATATGAGGCCGTATTAGCAAATCGTGTGACAGAAAAACATGATAAGCCTGTGTCGATTGCAGGAAAATGCTGTGAAAGTGGAGATATGTTAATTTGGGATTTACCTTTACCTGAGGTGAAAGCAGATGATATTTTAGCTGTATTCTGTACGGGCGCTTATGGATACTCAATGGCAAACAATTACAATAGAATTCCTCGTCCTGCCGTTGTTTTTGTAGAAAATGGTGAATCTCAACTAGTTGTTAAAAGAGAAAGCTTTGCGGATATTATTGTAAATGACTTACCATTAAAGTCTAAAGTAACAAAATAAGGATCAAAAAAGAGCAGGCAATGTGCTGCTCTTTTTTTTTGTGACGATATTAAGTTGTTTGTTCGTTGTTCGTGAAAATGGAAATAATCGCATTCCATAGAGCAACGAAAAAGTCCTCTAGTTGTTTTAAAAAGGTTTGACCTTCCTCAGAGTTTAGAAAATTGGAGATTTTATCTTTTGCTTGATCCAGTTGCTGACCTACTTGATTCCAATCAATATTTAAGTCCTTCATTTTATTGAATAGCTCAATTAAACTATTAATATCTGCTTCAGATAGAGTGATTCCAAGTTCGTTGGCAGCATTTTCAATGAGAGCACGTAGCTCTGCATCTGTTTCTGGAACACCATTTTTAGCAATTTCATCTTTAATTTTTGCCATTAAAGCTGACGCATTTTCTGCTCCAACCTCATCTCCAAGCTTAGCAGTTGTGACTAGCTCTTCATTGGCAACTTGTTTTACATCTTCTGGAATAGCTTCTTCTGATGAGATTTCGTAAGCCTTAATTAAACCAGTTAAAGCTGCAGTACCAGATACTTCAAAGGGAGCCGTTACATAGATAGAAGCATCTTTTACTCCTGCTGTCATTAATGCATTTAAATACATTTCGTCAGTAACCCAGTTAATGTTTTTCGTCTTTACCTCAAGACCGGAGCCTGCTTCTTCAATCACGATACTGGTAGAAGAGATCGCCTTTGTTCCAATAGTTGCTTTTGGAATATAATCACCTAAATATTTGTGTTCTTCCTCATTTGAAACAGTAATAACTTGATCCTCTTCAGTTGCATTCATTTCATTCAAAATCGTTTGTTTTTGCTGTTCAGTTAAATTCTCTCCAAGAGTAATAATCATATCACCAACTACAGCATCTGCGTAACTTAGTGATGGAAAAGCAATCATTAGAAAAGCAACGAAACTTAAAACATATTTTTTCAAAGTTAATGCCTCCTTACAAATTTAGAACAAAACAACTCTACTTCATCTATTATAGATCTTTTTTATATTTGTCAATACGTTAAAGGTGAAGTTTTTATAAGAATTTAAGTGATCTATTTGGCGTTCCTCCTTTGATTATAGTAGAATAGGTAGGTGTTCATGTCTATTAGACGGATTATACTTAATGGAGGTTTCATACATATGAAAAAAGCACAAATTACAATGGAAAATGGCGATGTACTAGGATTAGAATTATATCCAAATGAAGCGCCAGGAACAGTTGCTAATTTTGAAAAATTAGCGAACGAAGGATTTTATAACGGATTAACATTTCACCGTGTTATTCCAGGTTTCGTAGCACAAGGTGGATGTCCAAATGGAACGGGTACTGGTGGACCTGGTTACACAATTAAATGTGAAACACAAGGGAATCCTCATAAGCATGAAGCAGGATCATTATCAATGGCACATGCAGGAAAAGATACGGGCGGCAGCCAATTCTTCATCGTTCATGAGCCACAACCACATTTAAATGGTGTTCATACAGTGTTTGGTAAAGTTACTGACAATTTAGAAGCAGTATACAAAATTAAACCAAATGATGTTATGAAAGAAGTAAAAGTGTACGAAGAATAAGGCCTTAAAAGACTGTGTTTAAGTGAGCACAGTCTTTTTTTATCGACATAATCAACTTAAATCAAACATAAAGATTGCAACATTCACATTATACGGATAAAATAAATTTATAACTTCATATTTCGTTTTACATTCTTCGGGGCAGGGTGGAATTCCCTACCGGCGGTGATGAAGGTATAATATCTTCTAAGTCCGTGACCCGTTAACAATTGTTAACGGTGGATCTAGTGAAACTCTAGGGCCGACAGTTAAAGTCTGGATGGGAGAAGAATTGCGCGAATTTTTTGCGGTGTATTAAATTCTGTTTTAAAAAAGGAACTTAATACTCTTATTTGACATATTCAAATATCAATTTTTCAAATAATAAAGCCCGAAGTCTATAGACTTTGGGTTTTTTTGTGCCTTACTCATTGAGTAAGGCAATGTAACCGAATATATGATGATCCACTTTCATGAAAGGAGGAATAGACACTTTATGTTTACTGGAATCATTGAGGAAATTGGAACAATTAATAGCGTGAAGAGTTCAAAAGATGCGATTGTCTTTTCAATAGGAGCAAAGACCATTTTACACGATGTAGCATTAGGAGATAGTATTGCTGTTAATGGTGTGTGTTTAACAGTAACAGAGTATACAGATCAAGCTTTTTCTGTTGACGTTATGCCTGAAACCGTTAGAAGTACTTCTTTAGCACAATTAAAACAAGGTTCAGCAGTTAACTTAGAAAGAGCGATGGCTGCAAATGGACGTTTTGGAGGTCATTTTGTTTCCGGACATGTTGATGGAATAGCGAAAATTGTGAAAAAACAACAAGTATCCAATGCTGTTTATTATGAACTTCAATTACCGGAGGAACTTACAGATACATTGATACATAAGGGATCAATTACAATTGATGGAATTAGCTTAACAATCTTTGGATTAGAAAAAGACAAGGTCGTTATTTCAATTATTCCGCACACTTTACAAGAAACGATTCTCGGCTCTAAAGGTGTAGGAGATATTGTGAACATTGAATGTGATATGATTGGGAAATATATAAAGAAATTCGTTACTCAGCAAACAACGCAAACAAATTCTTCAATAAGCCAATCATTTTTAAAAGAAAATGGATTTGCATAGTGGGATAATTAGATAGAGGGGGTATGATCATGTTTCATACTATCGAAGAAGCGATAACAGACCTTAGGGAAGGGAAAGTCGTTATTGTTGTAGATGATGAGGATCGAGAAAATGAAGGGGACTTTGTTTCTTTAGCTGATCGGGTAACTCCTGAAGCAATTAATTTTATGATTAAACATGGTCGGGGCCTTGTATGTGTACCAATTACTGAAAAGCAAGCAACAAAACTAGGCCTTACTCCTATGGTTACTCATAACACAGACCCTCATGGAACAGCCTTTACAGTTAGTGTTGATCATAAAACAAATACAACAGGAATTAGTGCATTTGAGCGTGCAGATACAGTTATAGCGTTATTAGAGGATGATTCAAAGCCGTCTGATTTTAAACGACCAGGCCATACCTTTCCATTAGTAGCTAAAGAGGGTGGTGTATTACGTCGTGCGGGACATACAGAGGCTGCCGTAGACTTGTCTCGACTTTGTGGTGCAAAGCCAGGCGGAGTTATATGTGAAATTATTAAAGAAGATGGTACAATGGCTCGAGTGCCTGATTTACTAACAATTGCTAAAGAGTTTGATTTGAAAATTATCACAATCAAGGATTTAATTCAATATCGAAACCGAAGAGAAAAACTTGTTAATCGAGAGGTTGAAATTGAATTACCTACTGAGTTTGGAACATTTCGTGCGATTGGGTATTCAAATTCTTTAGATGAGAAGGAACATGTGGCCTTTGTAAAAGGTGATATTAACCCTGAGGAAGCTACTCTAGTAAGAGTTCACTCTGAATGCTTAACAGGAGACGTATTCGGTTCTTACCGATGTGATTGTGGGCCACAATTACATGCAGCTCTTTCCCAAATTGAAAAAGAGGGAAAAGGGGTTCTTTTGTATATGCGTCAGGAAGGTAGAGGAATCGGATTAATTAATAAAATGAGAGCCTACAAGCTTCAAGAACAAGGCTATGATACAGTTGCGGCTAATGAAAAATTAGGTTTTGCACCAGATTTAAGAGATTACGGGATTGGAGCACAAATTTTAAAAGATCTTGGTATCGAAAAAATGAAGCTTTTAACAAATAATCCTCGTAAAATTGCTGGATTAGAAGGATATGGACTTACTATCGAAGATAGAGTACCTATTCAAATGCCATCAAGAGAAGAAAATGAACAGTATTTGCGAACAAAATTTGAAAAACTAGGACATTTCCTACATTTTTAACGAAGGTTATATAACATTACATTGGAGGAATTAAATATGAATACATTTGAGGGTCATTTAATTGGTAGCGGATTAAAGGTAGCAATCGTTGTAGCAAGATTTAATGAATTTATTACATCGAAGCTTTTAGGTGGAGCTGAAGATGGTTTAAAAAGACATGGTGTAGAGGAAAGTGATATAACTGTTGCATGGGTACCCGGTGCGTTTGAACTTCCTCTAGTAGCAAAAAAATTAGCTGAATCCGGTAAGTACGATGGTGTTATTACATTAGGAACAGTCATTAGAGGAGCTACAACACATTATGATTATGTTTGTAATGAGGCTGCAAAAGGTGTTTCACAAGCATCCTTATCTACAGGTGTTCCGGTTGTCTTTGGAGTATTAACAACAGAGACGATTGAACAAGCTATTGAAAGAGCAGGAACAAAAGCCGGAAATAAAGGTTATGAGGCAGCAGTTACAGCGATTGAAATGGGTAATTTGCTAAAGTCCCTTGATTAATTTTGGTAAAAGTGTTTAAAATCGATAAAAAACTGTATATAATGTTTTGAGAAGTAATTTTAAAATATTGGAAAAATATGTATTGTTTTTATCGGTTTAATACTTTTGCTTTCTTGAAGGAAGCTAATTCGTTAATGAGGGGTATCTATGTTAATTCGCTTTAAAAAAAGTTTTGAAAAGATTGCAATGGGCTTACTGTCTTTTATGCCTGCAGAAAAAGACTTAAAGCAATTACAGCAAACAATAAAACAGTATGAAACAGTAGATGAATGGCAGTTGTTTCTCTGGAAGCAAGATGAAGACATTATAGGTGCTATTGGTGTTATATTTAAAGATGAAGATACGGTGGAAGTACAACACATAACAGTTAATCCTTCTCACCGACAACAAGGTATCGGCAAAAAGATGGTAAGTGCACTTATCGACCTCTATAAAAACAAATCAGTTGTTCCAAATGACGAAACTGAAGCTTTTTTTGAAAAGTGTAAGGATTGTTAAAAAGAAGCCGGAAATCATGGAGATTTCCGGCTTCTTCATTTTGATCTATTATTTTTACGAATCTTTAGTTGATGTAATCTTTCTTTAATAACATCAGTGCGATTACGTTTTGTATGTTTATGTAACAAAAACTCATCATGTAAGTCGCTTTCCACACCCCAACTAAGGTTTTTCTCGGCACAACGCTTTAGGCAAAGACTCATTAATTTATTGTCTCTTATAGGTAGGTTAAAACTATAATAGGGTTTATGATCAAGAATTTCATGTTTACGTTTCTTTAGGATCTTAATTAACTCTTCACTATGTAAGCCTAATTTCTTGATATTTAATGAATCATTTTCAAGGATATGTATTGCATTTGAAATCATTTTTAAAGCCCCTGCAAAATTTCCCCTTCTATGATGATAGGCACAAACAGCAATTTGAATGAAGCCCACCCAATATTTTTTTCTTTCTTTCGGTGGATCCTGTTTCCAATGCTCCTCTAACACCTCATGACATTCAAAATAGTCTCTTTCACAGTGAAAATAAATGAGATAATCAATGTATGCAGCATCATACATAGTTGTTTCACCTCCGCCATATTTAATTTGTGTAAGTAGTTTACCATAAATTTTTACGAAAACAGATGAAAAGCTGCTGATTGTCAGCAGCTTTCTTGTTGCTATTATAACCAAGCAGCACCAACGATAATTAATAAAATAAACAATACAACGATTAACGCGAATCCTCCGCCGTAGTTAAAACCTGCTTCACCCATGTTTGATTCCTCCTTAATGATTAGCTATTACACTTGTAATATATGAGCAAACCGCTGATGTGTATGGGCTAATGACTAGAAACAGGGTATTTTTATCAAAATAACTGAAAAAATGGTCCATTTTAAGTGTTCATTACCAACTTATGTTGAAACGAATGAAATAACTATTGGACATGTCGAAAAATTGCTCTATACTATATGGTGGCTAGTTGTAAGAATGGTGGGATAGAATTTGCAATATCATGTTAAAATTGATGCTTTTGAAGGTCCTTTAGATCTGTTACTTCACTTAATAAATCGCTTAGAAATTGATATATATGATATACCTGTTTCAGAAATTACGGAACAATATATGCTTTATATTCACACGATGCAGGAGCTCCACCTTGATATTGCGTCAGAATATCTAGTTATGGCTGCAACGCTTCTTTCCATTAAGAGTAGAATGCTTCTTCCCAAACAAGAAGAAGAACTGTTTGAGGATGAATTTGGGGAAGAGCCAGAAGAAGACCCACGTGATGAATTAATGAGAAGGCTAATTGAATACAGGAAATATAAAGAGGCTGCAGATGATTTAAGAACTCTTGAAGAAGGTCGCTCCCAAGTCTTTACCAAGGCTCCTAGTGACTTGAGTGAATATGTTTCAGATTCACAGCAGCAAATCGACTCATTAAATGTAACCATTTATGATATGTTAGGGGCTTTTCAAAAGATGCTACGGAGAAAGAAAATTCAAAAGCCTGTACAAACAAAAATAACCCGTCAAGAAATTCCGATTGAGAAACGGATGGAGGAAATTCTCACTGATTTGCGTACACACTCAGGTAGACGCCGTTTTAGTGATTTGTTTCCTTCAAACAGTAAAGATCATTTAGTTGTTACCTTTTTGGCTATATTAGAATTAATGAAATCGCATTTAATTTTAATCGAACAAGAAAATAATTTTGCAGATATTTATATAATGGGGAGTGAATAATACATGGCCTTAGGTGTGATTGAGTGGAATTCAATCGTTGAAGCATTATTATTTGCTTCAGGAGACGAGGGTCTTTCCCTAAAACAGTTGGCAATGGTGTTGGAGCTCGAAGAACAAGAAGTTATGGATATCTTAAGTGAGCTCTCTGACAGTTATAAACAAAAAAACCGAGGGATAGAGCTTGTCGAGGTAGCAGGACATTATCAATTAACAACAAAAAAAGAACATGCAACATATTTAAAAAAATTAGTTGAATCTCCAGGAAATGCTTCACTTTCACAAGCAGCTTTGGAAACATTAGCTATTGTGGCGTATCGACAGCCAATCACAAGAGCAGAAATAGAGGAAGTTCGCGGTGTGAAAACAGAAAGACCTATTCAAACCCTGGTTTCTAAGATTTTAATTAAAGAGGTAGGAAGAGCTGAAGGAACTGGACGAGCAATTCTTTATGGAACGACAAAAGAATTTTTAGAGTATTTTGGTCTCAAATCAATTAAAGAACTTCCGCCACTTCCAGAGAAATCAGATGATGCATTTGAACAAGAAGAAGCAGATTTATTTTTTGAAAAATTTAATGAAACATTAGAAGAATTAAAATAATATTGACTGCTGGTTTGATATATCTTTCCTAGATAAGGGGAAAATATTTTAAACTGAGCAGTCTTTTTTTATATGAAAGTAATAATATTCTAATGATGACATAAGAGGTAAATAAACAGTTTCATAATATTGCTCGGAAGGGAAGAGGATGTGTCCTATGGACAACACATTAGTTAGAGCTGAGACAGAAAAGGTGGCATTCTTTTTAGAAAATGTAGTTGGAAAAATGACAACTTACATGAATTCAATCACGATACGGTCTTTAGAAGATGAAGCTGAGGGGGAAAGACCATATTTACTTGAATTATTAAGAGCTGCAAGAGGTTTGTTAGTTTTTTGTGAGGAGGCACTTGATGCATGTCGTCAAATGATAAGAAACTCTATCATAACACCCTCTCATGCAAGGCAGCTATTTGAGAAAATTTATTATCAGTGCATTGAAAGGTTTTTCCATCCCAAAAATGACACCTGGTATGAAAATAGTCGTTGTTCTTATACTGACTCAGACATGATCGTTTTTAGAAAAACAACCCCTCCCTCATTTGTTCGATTTATTCATTCCTTGGAAGAGGATTTTATAACAATTCGTGAAGAAATAGATTTTGGGGTTCAGTCACATTTTTAAAATGGAGCTTTTATTGATATAAGAAAAACAAAGGCTTTCACTATTGTAAATTAGTGAAAGCCTTCATTTTTCCGAAATTTCATTCATAAGCTTTGTCCACGTGCATAAACTTGTACAAAACGAACGAGTAAGGGGACGTGGATGTATTATGCCGCATATTAAGAAAGTGACAGCAGGTTTTATCATCATTTTTTTGTTAATGGGAATCGTTCCTAAGCAAACATCTGCTGTTGGTGTTAGTGCTCAAACTGCCATATTAATAGAGCAGGAATCTGGAAGAATTCTTTATGAAAAGCAAGCACATAAAAAAATGCGTATTGCTAGTATTACAAAAATCATGACAGCCATTCTTGCCATAGAGTCTGGAAAACTAAATGAAATGGCTACAGTTAGTGAACAAGCCATTCGAGCTGAGGGGTCATCAGTATATTTACAAAAGGGTGAAAAAATTAAACTAGAAGATTTAGTTTATGGACTGATGCTACGTTCAGGAAATGATGCAGCAGTTGCTATTGCTGAACATGTAGGAGGTAGTCTAGAGGGGTTTGTTGTCATGATGAACCAAAAAGCAGAGGAAATTGGGATGACAAATACTGAATTTGCTAATCCCCATGGACTTGATGATCATGAAAATCATTATTCAACAGCATATGATATGGCCATTCTAACTCAATATGCAATGAAAAATGATACGTATCAAGAAATTTCTGGAACAGAAACTCATAAAGCTCCTAACCCTAATGAAAAATGGGACAGAGTATGGCATAACAAAAATAAATTGTTAACTAGCCTTTATAAATATAGTACAGGTGGTAAAACAGGTTATACAGTTAGAGCAAAAAGAACGTTGGTATCAACTGCATCAAAGGGCGGAATGGATACTATTGTGGTAACACTAAATGATCCGGATGATTGGAAGGATCATATGAATCTTCATAACTATGCATTTAATAACTATGAGTTAGTCAATCTAAAGCATCAAGGTACACTTAGAGATATAGAAAATGAATTTTATGATGATAAAGTGTTTATAAACCGAGATGTACTTTATCCGCTTACAAAAGAAGAGCAAGAAAACGTTCGAATTAATATTTCATTGCAAAAACCACAAGAAGAATGGGAAGACCTTGAAAAAGTGCCGAATGTAGTAGGAAAACTATCTGTCAAAGTTGAAGAGCGAGAGATAGCTGACATCCCGATTTATTTTGATAATGGAAAGGTCGAAAAACCTAAAGGCTCATTTTGGGATCTTTTTAAAAACCTATTTTTTGCAATAACAGGTGTTAGCTAATGGTTAATTTAATATGGGTGTTATTAACAGTTATTGGGATCGTTTTTGCCATGTTTAATGGAACGATGGATGAAGTAAACGAAGCAATTTTTAAAGGTGGAAAAGAGGCAGTCACTATTTCAATTGGATTCATTAGTGTGTTGGTATTTTGGCTTGGTTTAATGAAGGTTGCTGAAGAAGCTGGATTATTAGAAAAACTAGGTAATTTGTTTAAGCCGATTGTGACAAGGTTGTTTCCAGAAGTACCACCTGACCATCCTGCTATGGGCTATATGCTCTCAAATATGATGGCGAACCTTTTTGGACTGGGTAATGCGGCCACACCGCTTGGTATTAAAGCGATGGAACAGCTAAAAGTATTAAATGGAGGATCTGACAAAGCTAGTCGTTCTATGATAACCTTTTTAGCAATTAATACTTCAAGCTTAACTTTAATTCCAACTACAGTCATTGCCATTATGATGACCTATGGCTCTTCGTCACCAACCAGTATAGTAGGACCAACTTTAATTGCAACATTTCTATCAACTGCCGGGGCAATCATGATAGATCGATTCTTTTATTACAGGAGAAAAAGAAAAGGGTGATCGAGCATGGGGATTATAGGAGTCATTTCATTATGGATTATACCCGTTATTATTGGTTTTATCCTTATTTACGGTACTTTAAAGAAAGTGCCTACGTACGAATCATTTGTTGAAGGCGGTAAAGAGGGAATTACTATTTCCTTTTCGATCATACCTTACCTTGTAGGGATGTTAGTTGCCATTTCCGTATTTAGAGCTTCAGGTGCATTAGAGTTTCTTATGAATTTTATGAAGCCTGCATTGGAACTATTAAATATACCTGCTGAAATCGTGCCTTTAGCATTTATTCGACCGATATCAGGTACAGCTGCACTAGGATTAACTTCCGATATTATTGCAACATACGGGCCAGATTCCTTTATTGGAATGTTAGCTGCAACCATGCAAGGAAGTACCGACACGACATTATATGTTTTAACGGTTTATTTTGGAGCAGTAGGAATTAGGAAAATGGGAGATGCATTAAAAGTAGGGTTGCTTGCAGATCTTGTTGGTATTATTGCTGCAATTGTGATTGTCACATTATTATTTGCATAACATTTACTTGGAACTTGACTTAGGTCAAGTTCTTTTCTTTTATACTATTAAAAAGGATAAGTTTTTTATGGATGATGCATAAGAAATTTCAGTGAGTCATTACTACATACTATAGAAATTATGGTATGATGATAAAGCAAAATTTTGTCGAACAGGTTTGAAACTGATGTATCTATTATTTTAGCTTGTTATTGTTAACTAAGGCTTTTTATTTAGGAATAAAGAATAACTTAAAACGAGCATCCTAATTGTCGTAACTTGTGAAAATACATAGAAAGCAGTAATATGTTATCGAGGTGAAAGAGATGGAACGCTTACAAAAAGTAATTGCTCACGCTGGTATAGCTTCTAGACGTAAGGCTGAGGAATTAATATTAGAAGGAAAAGTAAAAGTAAACGGGAAAGTTGTGAAGGAGCTTGGCATTAAAGTTACGGATCAAGACCGAGTAGAAGTGGAAGGTATACCACTTGAGCGGGAGGAACCTGTTTATTTACTTCTTTACAAACCAACAGGTGTTATTTCAGCTGTTAAAGATGATAAAGGTAGAAAGGTTGTTACAGACTTTTTCCCATACATTAAACAGAGAATTTATCCGATTGGGAGACTGGATTATGATACATCTGGAGTCCTTTTATTAACAAATGATGGCGAATTTGCCAATATATTGATGCACCCAAAATATGAAGTAGAGAAATCTTATGTTGCAAAAGTTAAAGGGATCCCAACAAGAGAAAAGATTCGTCAGCTTGAGCGAGGTATTCATCTTGAAGATGGAAAAACGGCACCTGCACATGTGAAAGTATTGTCTGTTGATAAAAAGAAGGGAACAAGTATTGTTGAATTAAAAATCCATGAAGGACGTAATCGTCAAGTAAGACGTATGCTTGAAGCGATTGGTCATCAAGTAATGAAACTAAAAAGAGAAAAATTTGCCTTTTTAAATTTAAGTGGACTTGCAACAGGTGATTCTAGGGAGCTAACTCCACACGAAGTAAAACAGCTTCGAGCTCTTGCACAACACGGAAAAAACGCTTAGTAATTTTCACATAAACTTCAAAAAATTGATCATATCGTGTAATTGGATAGTGATATAATGACCTAGAATGTTGGAATAGTAGGGGAGTATGTAAATGAAGAAAAACCGTTTACTTATGCGCTCTATCATATTAATTTTATTAATTGGTGCATTAGGATATACGTTATATTCAAACTTTTTTGTTAGTAAAGAAAAGGTAAAGGTTGGTTCAAAAGCTCCTGATTTCGTCTTAGTAGATTTAGAAGGAAACGAGCATCAGCTTTCTGAATACAAAGGAAAAGGAGTGTTCTTAAACTTCTGGGGAACATGGTGCAAGCCTTGTGAGCGGGAAATGCCATATATGGACAACCAATATGATTATTATAAGGATCAGGGAGTAGAGGTGTTAGCAGTAAACATTGCTGAGTCAAATGTTGCTGTTCAGAGCTTCGTAAATAAACATGACCTATCTTTCCCAATCCCACTTGACAAAGATCGCCAAGTATTAAACGCATACGGTGTTGGACCATTACCAACAACCTTTTTGATTAATCCTGATGGGATCGTGGTCGGTATTACCTCAGGAACGTTAACAGAAAGAATGATTAGAGATTATATGGAACAGATAAAACCTTAAAACGGGGAGTTTTCAGCATGAATAAGGTAACATGTGAGTGTGGTCATGCAAATCCGGAAGGAACTCTATTATGTGAATCTTGTGGCAATCCAATAGGAGAAAAAGAGAAAAAAGAAGATAAAAAGCTATTGGATATGAAATACGAAGGGTCTGCAAGACGCTCTCAAACATATAAGAAAACATTTGTCGATAAAATTTGGAACTTCTTTTCCTCTGTAAAGGTAGGCGTGTGGTTAATCTTCTTAACCTTACTAGCTTCTGCGTTAGGAACTGTGTTTCCACAGGAGATGTACATCCCGCCGTCTGTAACAGCGAGTGAGTTTTACAAAGATGAATATGGCTTTCTTGGTCAGCTCTATTATGAGTTAGGTTTTCACAATTTATATGGATCATGGTGGTATATGATCTTAGTAGCTTCAATTGGGATTTCCCTAGTAATAGCTAGCTTAGACCGCTTTGTTCCTTTATACAAAGCGTTAAAAAAGCAAGGGGTTACAAGACATGCTTCATTTATGAAACGCCAAAGGCTCTATTCTTCCACAGTGACAAATGAATATGATGTAGAATTACTAAAGAAACGTCTAACTTCAAAGCGCTATCGTGTTCGAGTGGAAAACGGAAACATCTTAGCCGAAAAAGGTCGATTTTCAAGATGGGGTCCCTATGTGAATCATTGTGGGCTGATACTCTTTTTATTTGGTGCCATGCTTCGCTTTGTTCCAGGAATGTATGTTGATGAGGTTCTTTGGGTTAGAGAAGGTGAAACAGCGGTTATACCAGGTACAGAAGGTCGTTACTATCTTGAAAACAAAGATTTTATAATGGAAGTTTACGAGAAAGACAAAGAAAGTGAAGTGTTTGAAGAAGCAATAACACGTGTTGGTGACGGCAGTGTAGTGAAAAATTTCCAATCAAATGTCGTATTATATGAAAGAAAAGGGGAAATTGTACACGGAGCAACACCTGAGTTAACAGAAGTTAAGGAAGAAGAAATTAGAGTAAATGAGCCGCTGAAATTTGAATCATTTTCTCTTTATCAAGTGGACTATAAACTAAATGAACTAAATAAAATGACATTTAGTTTAATAGATAAAGAAACAGAAAAGAGTTATGGGCAAATCACAGTAGATCTTTTAGATCCTCAAACAGAATATGATTTAGGTAATGGATATAAAGTTGAAATCTCAACTTATTTACCAGACTTCTATTTTGATGAAGAAGGTGTTCCTGCAACGAAAACGAGAATACCTGACAATCCGGCCTTTGTTTTCAAAATGTTTACTCCTGAGACTCCTGAGGGAGAGTCTAGCTTTGTAGCAATTCAGCAGACAATTGAACCTTCAGGAGAGAATAAATTTAAAATGAAATTTGAAGGTATAGAAACGAAAGACTTGACTGCGCTGACTGTTCGAAAAGATTTAACACTTTGGATACTAGGTATTGGAGGAGCGATCTTTATGATCGGTGTCATTCAAGGGATGTATTGGAATCACCGACGAATCTGGATTAAGCGTGAAGATGACAAAGTTTTAGTTGCCGGTCATACAAATAAAAATTGGTATGGTCTATCTAAAGAGCTTAAAAGTCTAGTAGAAGATACAGCTTTGAATATGCCTAAAGATCAGAAGGAAAAAGAATAGTGTTAAAGGAGGGGAAATTGTGGCAGCATTAAGTAGTACATTATTAGAGGTTGCTTTTATTATCTATTTAGTCGCTATCTTTTTGTTCGGTGGCTCGATTCGTGATAAAAGAAATAAGTCCGATAAAATAAGTAAGTGGACGATAGCAGCTGTTGCAGCAACCATCTTAGGATTTTTATCACAACTAGGCTACTTCATCACAAGGTGGATTGCATCAGGACATGCACCTGTTAGTAACTTATTTGAATTTACAACAGCTTTTGGGATGATGCTTGTTCTTGCTTTTATTATCTTATTCTTTATTTATAGGGTGGCAATTTTAGGTTTATTTACTTTGCCTATTGTCGTATTAATTATTGCATACGGTAGTATGTTTCCAACTGATATTAATCCATTAATCCCATCACTACAAAGTCATTGGTTATATATTCATGTGACAACAGCTGCTTTAGGGCAAGCAATTTTAGCGATTAGTGCTGTGGCAGGAATTATTCACCTTGTGACAGTTGTTGATCAAACAAAAGCATCAAAGAAAACCTTTTGGTTGGAATCTATTATGTACGTCCTTGTTGTAACACTAGGATTCATTATTATAACAAGTACATTTAGAGGTCTTGATTATCAAGCAGATTTTAACTGGATAGATAAAAATGAGCAAGAAGCTGTTATGACTTATACGATACCGGCATTAGTAGGACCTCATAAGGGTGAACTAGTCACAGATGGAAAGTTTGAACCATTAGTTGAAATGCCTGCGATCATTTCTGCAGTTAAGCTTAACACAGTTATTTGGTCAGTTATTGTGGGTACGATTCTATATGGATTCATTCGACTTATATTCCGAAAACGCATCGGACAAATGATTAAACCATTTACTAAAAATGTGAATCTTGAGCTTGTTGATGAAATTGGATATCGATCTGTAGCAATTGGGTTTCCAGTGTTTACCCTTGGGGCACTTATCTTTGCGATGATTTGGGCTCAGATTGCCTGGACTAGGTTCTGGGGGTGGGACCCAAAAGAGGTATGGGCTCTTATTACATGGTTATTTTACGCAGCTTATTTGCATCTTCGTTTATCAAAAGGATGGCATGGAGAAAAATCAGCTTGGCTTGCAGTTGTAGGTTTTGCGATCATAATGTTTAACTTGATCTTTGTTAACTTAGTTATTGCAGGCTTACACTCATATGCATAATTGCTTTAAGTTGGCCTAATAATAGCAAAATAATCAGTTATAAACATACAATCAGTATAAACACTGCTAATAAAGCCTTCACTCTTTGCAGTGAAGGCTTTTTGTTATACTCTTAATATATACATAATGATTAAATACCAAATATGAAACACTTACCTATAAGGAGGGTTCTTATTATGGAAGAGAACCAATTTGCCAGAATTTTAGTCGTTGATGATGAAGATCGAATTCGTCGACTTTTACGGATGTATTTAGAAAGAGAAAATTATGAAATTGAAGAAGCTGAGAACGGTGATGAAGCGCTTGAATTAGCATTGAATAATGAATACGACTTAATTATGTTAGATGTAATGATGCCTGGTATTGATGGTGTTGAGGTATGCAAGCAATTGCGTGAAAAAAAGGCAACACCGATTATTATGTTAACAGCAAAAGGTGAAGAGGCAAACAGAGTACAAGGCTTTGAAGCGGGTGTGGACGATTATATTGTAAAACCTTTCAGTCCGAGAGAAGTGGTTTTAAGGGTAAAAGCATTACTTAGAAGGTCTTCTCAAACGTCATATTTGAAAACAGAAACAAAAGCAAAAAATGTAATCGTTTTTCCTCATCTATCAATTGATCATGATGCACATAGAGTAACTGCAGATGGAAATGAAGTTAGTTTAACTCCTAAAGAATATGAATTATTGTATTTTCTGGCTAAAACTCCAGATAAAGTGTATGATCGGGAAAAGTTATTGAAGGAAGTATGGCAATATGAATTTTTTGGTGACTTACGAACAGTGGATACACATGTTAAACGACTAAGAGAGAAGTTGAGTAAAGTTTCTCCAGAAGCTGCAAAGATGATTGTTACGGTGTGGGGAGTAGGGTATAAATTCGAGGTAAATCATACATGATTCTCTGGAGAAGTGTAGTAGGGAAACTATGGGGAACGATACTTTTACTCGTTTCCTTTGTTTTATTTGTATTAACGATTTTAATGCTAGAGTTCATTGAGAATTATCACGTGGATGAAGCGGAAAATGAATTACAACAATTAAGTACAAAGGTTTCTGCCATAATGGAAAGTCATGAGGATCAATCTTTAGCAAGATCAATTGCGTGGGAATTAACAGATGAGTTAACACATATTTTAATTATTGAAGATAAAGATTCTTACTGGAACTCGCCTATCATAGACGAGGATCTGCCTCATTTAGAATTTGAAGATATAGAAGATGATCAAGAATTATCATTACCTCTTACAGAAGGAGAAAAAATTAGTAAACGCACAAATTTAGATTCTCCAAATGATGTTTTTGCTAATGGTGAAGACGAGGTACTAATTGTTGGTATTCCATATAAGGTGTCAGATACAGAAAAAGGAGCAGTATATATTTCACAATCTCTTCAAGCTGTTCATGAAACAACAAAAGAGACAACCAAATATATCATCCTAGCCGCTGGAGTTGCAATCATTTTAACGACAATTTTTGCCTTCTTCTTATCAACAAGAATCACCTATCCATTAAGAAAAATGCGCGAGGTAGCTCAGGAGCTGGCAAGAGGGAAATTTGAATCAAAGGTTCCTATTATGTCAAACGATGAAATTGGGGAGTTAGGTATAGCCTTTAATCAGATGGGAAAACAGCTTAAGTTTCATATTAACGCCCTTAATCAGGAAAAAGAGCATTTAACAAATATTTTAAGCAGTATGGCTGATGGTGTCATCACTTTAAATATTGATGGAACGATTTTAGTAACAAACCCACCTGCTGAAAGATTTTTACAAGCCTGGTATTACGAGCAGGGAATGCAAGTCAAAAATGATGAAGAGCTCCCACCTGAAGCAAAAGGTTTATTTCAACGAGTTGTTAACACTGAAAAAGAACAAATGACTGAAATTATGATACAAGGTAGAAGCTGGGTTATTTTAATGACTCCTTTATATAATCAATCGTATGTAAGAGGAGCTGTTGCAGTTCTACGAGACATGACAGAAGAACGTCGACTTGATAAGCTGCGAAAGGATTTCATTGCTAACGTTAGTCACGAGCTTAGAACACCTATATCCATGTTGCAAGGATATAGTGAAGCCATCGTTGATGACATTGCAAGTACGGAAGATGAGAAAAAGGAAATTGCTCAAGTTATATATGATGAATCGTTACGAATGGGAAGACTTGTTAACGAATTATTAGATTTAGCTAGAATGGAAGCAGGACATATATCCTTGAATTTGGATGAAGTATCTATCCCGCAGTTTATTGACAAGATAAGCCGTAAATTCCAAGGTCCTGCTAAGGATAAGATGATTAATCTTCAAACAGACATTCATCTTAATGAAACCAATTATGTAATAGATCCAGATCGAATTGAGCAGGTGCTTACAAACTTAATAGATAATGCCATTCGTCATACGAATGAAAATGGAATGGTATCTATAACTGTAACATCGGAAAAAGATGGCTTAGCAATGGATGTACAAGATTCTGGAAGTGGAATTCCTGAAGAGGATCTGCCGTTTGTATTTGAACGTTTTTATAAGGCAGACAAGGCAAGAACAAGAGGAAGAGCTGGTACAGGTCTTGGGTTAGCGATTGTTAAAAACATTGTTGAAGCACACCAAGGAAAAATAACTGTTCATAGCAAAATAGGTGAAGGTACGACATTTAGTTTCTTTTTGCCTCGTAAAAAGCTAGAATCTGAATAATACTGACGAACAATCTTGTTTCATAAGAAACAAGATTGTCTAATTTTTAGCAGATATTCATTAGACCTTAAAACATACACATGGTTAAATAATAGTAAGTTGAAAATGTGGAGAGTGATACAAAATGAATTTATATACAAAAACAGGTGATAGTGGAAAAACGAGTATAATAGGAGGACGTGTTGATAAGGATCATTTACGTGTAGAAGCATATGGGACAATTGATGAAGCTAATTGCTTTGTTGGTCAAGCGATGACACATCTGACGGAACCTCTTTTTCAGGATATATATCAAGAACTTGAAAAAATACAGCATGAGCTGTTTGATTGTGGGGGAGATTTAGCCGTTGTGAAAGAAAAATATCCTTATAAAGCAAGCAATGAAATGGTCGAGTTCTTAGAAAATCGCATTGATGCTTATGTAAAGGAAGCCCCTGAATTAGAACGATTCATTCTTCCAGGTGGAAGCCCTGCAGCAGCAGCTGTTCACATTGCAAGAACTGTAACAAGACGGGCAGAAAGGTGCACTGTTTCATTACAAAAAGAGATGGAAATAAACGAAGTGGTATTAAAGTATCTAAATCGATTGTCGGACTATTTTTTTGCCATTGCGAGGGTAATTAATCACCGGTTAGGTGTTAAGGATGTTGAATATGAGCGGAGTGCTCTAGTGTTTAAAACAAAGTCTTCTAATAAAGAGAAAAAAGATTCTTAAAGATTTAATATAGAGGAGTAGAAAAAATCGTATGCTAGTTATTAGCTATACGATTTTTTTGGTTTTAGAATGGCATAATCTTATATTGAGTCACAAATGTTAAAGGGGGATATAAAGAGCATCCAGGGCACTACATAAATGTTAAGATATGATAGCAATTGTGAGTTTAAGAGAATCATATTATAAAATATATAATAGTTCTATAAAACATGGTAAAGTAGAGATAGCAATGGCAAATATTACATAAATATTTCATTTAAATTACGCGGTATTTATTTGAAACTTTACTGTGTTCTTTACGACTATATTAATGAACGGAGGGTAATCATGGAGGATACCTTTCAACAATTATATGAAAAATATCATTCAGATCTTTTTCAATTTTTGTTTTATATGGTAAAAAGTCGTGAACAAGCAGAGGATCTTGTTCAGGAAGTTTATATTCGTGTATTAAAATCGTATGATAAATTTGAAGGTAGAAGTAGTGAAAAAACATGGCTTATTTCTATCGCCAGACATGTGGCCATTGACTGGTTTCGGAAACAAAAAACGATTCGTCAAAGAATATTAGAGCGATTTGATTGGGAAAAACAACAGATTGAAGATGAGCAGCAACCATTACCTGATGAGGTCGCTATACAAAATGAACAAGTTCAATGGATATACAGAGCATTAAATTCTTGTTCAATTGATCAACGTAGTGTTGTTATTTTACGATATATTCAAGAGTTATCGATTACAGAAACAGCTGAAGTGTTAGGATGGACTGTAAGTAAAGTAAAAACAACACAACACCGTGCGATTAAGCAATTGCAAAAGCATATGAACAATTTTTCCGAAAAGGAGGGGCTTTCGATTGAAAAAACGGGAGTGGAATGAAAACCAACTTGAGCAGCTTTTACAGCAGTTACCCTCTGTCAAGGATAAACGAACTGCTGATCAAATTTATCAACAGATACAATTTAAACAACAGGTTAAAAAGAGAACGAGAACTTGGGTTGCTCCTACAATTGCTTCTGTTGCGGCTCTAATGATTTTTGCGATTATGACTCCATATGTATTTAATAGCTTTACCTCTTCTAGTGAGGAAAGCAATATGGATATGACCACTACATCTTCAGAGGAAGCTTCAAAGCATGAGACTGCAGAATCACCACAATCATCGGAAGTAGAGGAAAATAATATAAATGAATCAGCAATAACTGAGGATAAAAATGAGAACATCGCTCTTGATACAGAAAACATGAAAGAGATGGCAATGCTAGATCAAGAATCCATAACTTATGTAACCAATGCTAATGATTCGGAAAAAGTTGTAACAATTGGGTTAACTGATAAAATAGCCCAAAATGTTGTTCCAGTTACTTTACAAGGAAATAACAACAAAGAAAAACTTGAGAGAATACATGAGTTTATACCCGAGGATTTCTTTGACGAGTTAGGACCTGTATCCTTTGAGCTTAAGAATTCGGAACTATCTTCAAAAG
>NZ_JBLUOI010000055.1:0-33373 GCF_048059995.1 Metabacillus sp. YM-086
GAAGAATTCAAGCAATCATTATCGCTTGGTTGTTCGGGGCATTCATCGAAGGTGCAGCAGGTTTTGGTACACCTGCAGCTATTGCAGCCCCTCTACTAGTAGCCATTGGGTTTCCAGCTATGGCAGCTGTTTTAGTTGCTTTAATCATCCAAAGTACACCGGTGTCTTTTGGAGCAATTGGAACACCGCTTCTTGTCGGTGTTAACGGTGGTCTAATTGATCAACCCACAGTATTAGCATCAATTGGTTCAATGGAATATAGTGAATATTTATTACAAATTGTCGCTAATGTAGGACTTTTTCATGCCATTGTAGGATTTTTAATTCCACTTATTATGGTTGGAATGTTAACTCGTTTCTTCAGTAAAACCCGTTCGTTTACGGAAGGCTTAAAGGTATGGAAGTTTGCTTTATTTGCTGGAATCGCTTTTACGGCTCCATATTATTTTATTGCCCTATTCCTTGGTCCAGAGTTTCCCTCTCTAATAGGGGCATTAATTGGATTATTAATCGTCATTCCATCGGCAAAAGCTGGTTTATTTATGCCAAAGAAGGAAGAGATTTTTGATTTTGAAGATCGTAGTCAATGGGAAAAGGATTGGATTGGTAAATTAAACCATGAACAACCAAAAGTCATAGAAGGTAATAAAAAGATTTCGTTAGTAATGGCTTGGGTTCCATATTTGTTAGTTGCCGTTTTATTAGTTATGACAAGGGTTATCGAAGAAGTAAAAGCTTTAATTACACATACTAATGTAACGATTTTAATTGAAGATGTATTTGGTTCAGGAATTGCAATTAAATCTACTCCGCTATATTTACCGGGTGCTATTTTTATCGTCGTATCTATCATTACATATTTCTTACACGGTATGAAAGCAAAAGATTATATGAAAGCATGGTCAGATTCGTTTAAAACAGTTGTAACTGCTGGAGCGGCCTTAATCTTTGCTGTACCAATGATTAAAATCTTTATTAATACACAAACAGAGGAATTAGCAAGTATGCCACTTGTTTTAGCGGAAGGTGTATCGAATTTAACCGGTTCATTATGGCCTGTATTCGCTCCAACAATAGGGGCACTTGGAGCTTTCATAGCAGGAAGTAATACCTTTAGTAATATGATGTTCTCATTATTTCAGTTTGGAACTGCTGAGAGCATTGGCCTATCCGCTGATGGGGCAAGCTATGTGGTTGCCCTTCAAGCAATTGGCGGTGCAGCAGGAAATATGATTTGCGTTCACAATGTAGTAGCTGCATCTGCAACAGTTGGTTTAGTCGGTCAAGAAGGGGCACTAATTCGAAAAGCACTGATTCCAATGACATACTATGTATTGGCGGCTGGAACACTGGGTATGGCGGTGATTGCAGGAGGCTTCAGCTTCTGGTTCTTTATCTACGGAGCAGTCGTAATTGGTTTTATTCTTCTAATGATCTCAAATAAAGGAAAACGTACAAAAGATGCAAAAAGTCCGAAGTCATTCACGGCGTAGAAAAAAAATAAATAAAAACGATATATAGGACACACCTATATATCGTTTTTTATTATTAAAAAGCAATATTTAATAGATATGGAGAGTGAACAATGTTACGACCTTCATTAGCCAAAAACATAATTTCAGAAGTAAGAAGGTTACTAGATGAAGATTTAATAGTTGTTGATATAAATGGCATTATTATTGCTAGTACTGATGAAAGCAGAATCGGTTCATTTCATGAGGGGGCCCTTGCCTCTTATCGTGAACGAAATAAAGTGATTATAACAGAAAAAGATCAAAGTATTTTAAAGGGCGTTAAGGCTGGTATCAATTTACCTGTTTTCTTTCAGCAACAAATTGTCGGTGTAATAGGAATTACAGGAAATCCGAAAAAAGTTTCACAGTATGGTGAAGTTCTAAGAAAAATGACAGAGTTACTCATTAAAGAAAGTTACTATTCAGAACAAATAGAATGGCAGTCACGCACACTTGAAGCTTTTGTTTTTGATTGGATTCAACAAAAAGAATGGTCAAAAGCTTTTAAAGATCAAGCAGAATTACTTGGGGTGGATTTAAGTATCGATAGACAAGTAATTATGGGTCATTATTTGCATGATAATGAAAACTTAATCCAGCGAAATGTCTGGCAGGATGTCATGCAGACATTTATGACGGACAGCAAGGATGTCTTTGTACGATGGGGCAATGAACGATTTATTTTATTACATGGAGTAACAGGAAAAGAAAAAAAAGAAAAAATCCTTTATTACACTCAACAACTAAAAACATTTTTCAAAGAAAAATATAACCAATCTATTTCAATCGGAATTGGTCATGTTGTCTCAGCAAGTTATGTTTATCAATCATTTGAGCAGGCTGAAAGAGCCTTAGCTGTTGCTAAGCGAACAACTGGCATTGTTTTTGATGATGATCTGCGATTAGAAATGTGCATACAAGATATTAAAGAGCAAACGCGTATTGAATTTGTTAACCGTACAATTGGAACGATCGTAGAAGACAGTGAGTTATTAGATACGCTCAAAACTTTCATCGTCAAGAATCAATCGTTTAAAAATACGGCGGATGAGCTTCATATTCATATCAACACCCTTCACTACAGATTAAAAAGAATTGAACAAATAACAAATCTAAACCCGAGAGATTTCCATGATATGACAACATTATACCTTGCTACTATATTTTTGGATAATCATCCAAAAATAAGTTTTGAAAACGTTTAAATTTAAGAGGATTAACTATATTTAATTATACTTTTTTCTTTTATGATTTAATTAAGCTATTTGAGAAAAAGTCGTAATTTCTTCACTTTACTACCGGAAGGATTGGTTTTTTTGATAACAAATGAAATAAAGTTAAAACTATGTAAAATAGTAGGTTCCGAAAACTATGATGACTCAAAAGTAGGCAGACTCGTTTATTCCTATGATGCTACTCCACAATTTCAGTCAATGCCTGACGCGGTAATTGCCCCTCGGAATACTCATGAAGTTTCTGAGATTGTTAGAATATGCAACGAAAATAGCATTCCTATTGTCCCAAGAGGATCGGGAACAAATCTTTGTGCAGGTACTTGTCCAACAGAGGGTGGAATTGTCATCCTTTTTAAACATATGAATTCAATTGTAGAAATAGATGAGGAAAACCTTACTGTAACAGTACAACCCGGGGTCATAACGTTAGATATGATTCATGCAGTTGAAGAAAAAGGCTTATTTTACCCGCCTGATCCTAGCTCTATGAAAATATCAACGATTGGCGGCAACATTAATGAAAATTCTGGAGGGCTTCGTGGTCTTAAATATGGTGTAACACGCGACTATGTGATGGCGTTAGAAATTGTATTAGCAAACGGAGAGATCATCAAAACTGGAGGTAAGCTTGCAAAAGATGTTGCTGGTTATGACTTAACCCGTCTATTTGTAGGGTCAGAAGGTACTCTTGGGATTATTACGGAAGCAACACTTAAACTAATCCCAATGCCTGAAGCTAAGATGACGATGCTTGCACTTTATCAAGATCTTGAAGCTGCAGCAAAAACAGTCTCAAAGATTATTGCAAGTAAAATCATACCAACAACACTTGAATTCCTAGATCAGCCAACACTGGAGGTAGTCGAGGCGCACGCTCAAATTGGCCTACCGACAGATGTAAAAGCTGTCCTCTTAATGGAACAAGATGGTCCAATCGAAGTTGTGAAACGTGATATGGAAAGAATGGCGACTATATGTGAACACGAAAATGCTGTATCTGTAAAAATAGCTGAATCTGAAGCAGAAGCTGACGGTCTTAGAACAGCACGTCGATCTGCACTTTCTGCTTTAGCAAGGCTGAAGCCAACAACCATTTTAGAGGATGCAACGGTTCCACGCTCTGAAATTGCAAAAATGGTAAAAGCTACAAATGAAATTGCTGAAAAGTACAACGTCAACATCTGTACCTTTGGTCATGCTGGTGACGGAAACCTCCATCCTACATGTTTAACAGATGTTCGTAATCATGAAGAAATTGAACGTGTTGAAAAAGCATTTGAGGAAATTTTCCAAAAAGCTATTGAGCTCGGAGGAACGATTACAGGTGAACACGGTGTCGGGGTGATGAAAGCACCATACTTAGAATTAAAGCTTGGTGAGACTGGCATTGCAGCAATGAGGGCAATTAAAGATTCCTTTGATCCTAATAATATTATGAATCCTGGTAAAGTATTTGCAAAAGACACAAGAAAACGAGTGGTGGTTACAAGATGACAACAGTAAAAGAACGCGAAAACATTCAACAACAATTCAAAGAGAGAATGAATGAAGACGACCTTCTAAATTGCATGCGTTGCGGCTTTTGTTTACCTACTTGCCCTACTTATATTGAATCGGGTTATCAAGAGTCACATTCACCGAGGGGACGTATTGCTGTAATGAAAGCAGTTGTAGATGGGATCATCGAACCTGATGAAGATGTAGAACGTTCACTTAACATGTGTTTAGGCTGTAGAGCTTGTGAACCGGTTTGTCCATCAGGAGTAAACTACGGCCATTTACTTGAAGAAGCGCGCGATATTATTAATCAAAACAAAAAACACTCTTTACCGGTCAGAACGATTCGCAAAGCAGTATTTGAAGGACTTTTTCCTTTTCCAAACCGTATGCGTACATTAACAGGACTAATCGGCTTCTATCAGCGCTCTGGCTTACAGCGTGTTGTCCGGACTAGCGGAATGATGAAGGTATTACCCGATAGCTTGTCATCAATGGAAAAGGTTCTACCGGAAATTCCAACTATAAAAGAGATGAAGAATCGTCCTTCTTACCTTCCAGCTCAAGCATCTGTAAAAAAGCGTGTTGCCTTTTTCTCTGGCTGCTTAATGGATACAATGTTTATGAGAACAAATGATTCTACAATGAAGCTTTTACAGTTAGTAGGTTGTGAAATTGTCATACCTACAGAACAGGCATGCTGCGGAGCCTTGCACGGACATAGCGGGGAAAAAAACACAGCAAAGGAGCTTGCAAAACGTAATATTACTGCCTTTGAAGAGTTGAATGTTGATTACATTATTACGAATGCCGGCGGCTGCGGCGCATTTTTAATAGATTATGGTCACCTTCTAAAAGACGAAACAGAGTGGGCAGAACGGGCTAAACAATTTTCAAGTAAGCTAAAAGATATTTCAAGTATTTTAGTTGACTTAGAGTTCCATAAGCGGAATTTAAGTCTACCTTCACAGGTGATTACTTATCAAGATTCATGCCATTTAAGGAATGTGATGAAAACATCATCACAACCTCGTACCCTATTAAAATCTATAAATAATATTGAATATCGTGAAATGCAGAACGCTGATCAGTGCTGTGGTTCAGCTGGAATCTATAATATTGTTGAATCTGAAATGTCGATGAAGATTCTTGACTCTAAAATGAAAGCAACTAAACAAACAGAAGCAGCGACAATCGTCACCGCAAATCCCGGATGTTTACTGCAAATGAAACTCGGTATTGAACGAGAAGGCCTTACAGGTAAAGTGCGTGCCGTCCATATTGCGGACCTGCTGCTTGAAGCCGAGCAGTCTTCTGTCAGATAAGAAAGATGTCATATTTAGTTCTGGTGTAATGAAAACATAGAATTGATAGATCATTTGCGCCAGAACTAAATAAAGAATTCTGTTAAACATCTATAGATAAAATGAAACATCTTGATTTCCTGTCTTAAGTGAGTGTTCCCCATCAAAATTATTTAGAGACTTAACAAAAATGAAAATAACACTGGAGCAAAAATAGATGTGAAAATCGCCGCTAATACCATTGCCATACCTGCAACAGCGCCTTGTAACTGTCCTTCCCTGGCAATTTCTGCTGTTCCTTGTCCATGAGCAATCGCTCCCATAGACAATCCACGTGATAATGGATCTGTAATTTTCGTTGCATCTAAAAACCATGGCCCAATCATTCCACCGATGATTCCAGTCGCAACAACAAAGGCTGCAGTCAAGGATAAATCTCCATATATCATATTCGCTACTTCAATGGCAATTGGAACAGTTGCTGACTTTACACTAAGAGATGCAATGATCGTATCCGTCAACTGAAATTGTTTGGCAATCCACACAATTGATAAAATCGTCGCGACAGTTCCAAGTACAAGCCCAGCACCAGCTGCAAGGCTATATCGTATGATCAATTTTCGATTTTTATATAATGGAACAGCTAAAGCGACTGTTGCGGGTCCTAAAAGGTATGTAATAACCTTCTTTGCCGGTTCATATTGTTCATATGGGATTCCTGTAGTAAGCAGAAGCAAAATAATCGTCGATGCACTAAAGAAAACAGGTGTTGTAAAAGGTAGTGGATATTTTCTTGCAATTATTCTTGAAAGTAGGTAGACCCCTATAGTAATAGTAATAAAAATTGGGGTTACAATCATCATCATAAACTTTTCTCCCCCTTCCTTTTAGATAAAAATTGAGTAACAAAACCTGTTACATATATTCCAACCAATGCACTTATCGTAATGGCAATCCCCAACAAAATACCGTACTCTAAAAATAAATCACCAAATTGGATTAATCCAACTGCTATTGGGATAAAAAAGAAAGCTAAATGTTTGATTAGAAAAGTTGCTGCTTTTTCTATAAGTGATAACGGGAAAATACCAGTCCCTAACAAGATAATTAGAATAAGCATCCCCATCACATTTCCTGGTAATGGAAGCTTAGTCCAACTTACTATGAAATAGCCGAGTTGATTAATTCCCCACAATATAACAAGTTGAAAAATAATGCCTCCAATATTCCGTATCAACCCGTTCTCCTCCCAATATAAATGTAATAATTTTGACTCTATAACAACATTTTCTTTAAAGGCATAATGGGTTGAAAAAGCCGTTTAAAGAAACGGAATGTTTCCAGCCTATTATGCCTAGCTAAAAGTTTCTCTACGTACACTTTGTATTATTTTAGTTACCAAGATATCCCCATCATTTGCTTCAATTGTTGTTAATTGGATCCGACAAAACGGTTTCACCCTGCATTCCAAACAACGCCTAAAGCAATCGACGACGACGACATCTACTTCGTCTTGATAATCACGCCGAAGAATATCTTTTACTTTACCAGCATCAGTTACTTCAATATTGCGTTCACAAAACTTAGCTACTTTCATTTTCATTCCTCCTCTTTAGAAAAGCGCAAGGCGCCCCTAATCGTCGACAAGCATAAGCCGAATAGGAATAAAAGGTGCTCAAATTTACCTTCAATTCCTATTTGACTAGACCTAGAGTCGATGGCGCCTGGAGCTAGACACCAAAACTAAGTTGAAAATTATATACTTTCTTACCTCTCTAAAAAAACACCCTAAAGGGTGTTTTTGGTGTCTTTATCCTTGATCATAGTGAGTAAATTGGATATCCAACGTACGAAGATATGTTTGCAGACCTGCATCTTGGATTGGGATAATGTAGGCAGGCTCCCCGGATTCATTGTGATGAGAGTGCCATAATCCCGGCGGAGTAACAAACGCCTTTCCTGTTTCCCACTCGATACGAATAGGGTCAATAATTTGTTTTGTAACAGGATCAATCTTATCTCCAACTAATGTATAAGTTCCCGGTGCAGCATAAGCAACAAAATCAAGAGCTACCGACTTATGGCTATGAGGAGCTTGATTGGATCCGACAGGCACAATACCAAACATTGCCCATAATACATGTGTAATCGTTAATGTTTGATCAAATTTTTGGTTGTTTAATAGGATAGAAATACGATTTTTCAAATGAGCATCTGGTGCATTCGCAACTTCATTCAATTTTTCCTTCGCTTGTTCAGCGGTAAATACCGTTGGCTTAAAACGTGCATCTGTAGCTTTTACCCCTAAATAATCAAGAAGTGGAGTATCTAAAATATAGTAAATCGTTGTATCTTGCATCGCTGTGTGAGTACTTACTGAACCAGATGGAAGAGTTACGAAATCTCCTTCCTTCCAGTCAATTGATTCTCCATTTACCTCTGTTGTGCCTGCACCAGAAATAATATAATATAATTCACTAGTTGCATTCGGTTGTGTATTGATGGAATCTCCAGCATTAATTCGAATAAAGTTTGCTAGAAGTGATGGACTTGTTGCTGGGTATTTTGTTCGTAAATCACTAGATAGATCCAATTGAATGATACGTGTTTCACCTGAGTTATATATTTGAGGTCCAAACTCCTTAGCTGGGATCGGACTAATGATACTGCTTCCAACCGGATCAGCAGCTGTCGTATATTCATAAAAACGAGCATCACCAGTCCAGTTTTCATTGATCGTTCCAACAGAAAATTGTCCAGGTTGTTTATTTGTAGTCATATGTAATCCTCCTCATCACCTTTATGCTTTAATTTTATCCCGGTAGAATATATTTGTAAAATATATAATTTATATTACAATGATATAAAAAACATATAACTGTAAAGCAGGTGATAATCAATGGAGCTCCGCCAACTGCATTATTTTCTTACTGTAGCTGAAGAATTAAATTTTAGCCGCGCGGCTGAACGTCTTCGTATCACACAACCGCCCTTAAGCTTACAAATCCAAAATTTAGAAAAAGAGCTAGGGATTGACCTTTTTTATCGAAATAACCGACATGTAGAGTTAACTGATGCTGGGAAAATATTTTCAGAAGAAGTTCGCAAAATAATCGACCATATTGATCATGCTGTGGAGATTGCCCAACGTACACATCGCGGAGAAACCGGAAAACTCAGAATAGGCTTTGTTGGATCTGCAACCTATGACATCCTTCCTTATGTTCTACGAGAATTTCGAAGTTTGTATCCAGATGTCCAAGTACAGCTTCATGAAATGGCCACACCCGTCCAAATTGAGGCATTACGACAGGAGGAAATTGATGTAGGTTTTGTACGTCCTCCTGTTAATTACGATATAATACGTACTGAAATTGTATCCACTTCCCCTTGCGTGTTGGCGGTTCCTAAACAACACCCATTATTGGAGAAGAAAACCATTTCCCTTTCAGATCTTAATCACTACCCATTTGTCATGCTATCTCGGAAAACATGGGACGGACTCTATAACGACATTCTGAAATTATGTAACCCTGTCATTCACCAAGAAGCCCTCGAGTTCCAAACCGTCATTGGTTTAGTTGCAGCTGGTTTAGGAATCGCAGTGGTTCCAAAATCGGCAATAAACTTGCATACTCAAGATGTTGTATACATGGATCTCAAAGATCAATTACCTGTTGCTTCCATGGGTGTTTCTTGGCGACGAAACGATCAATCACCTTTAGTGAAAACCTTTATTAAGATGGCGAAGGAAATGGGGTGAAATATTGTATATTCCTAGTTTTGTACAATTTAAAATATTAGGTGCAATTTTACCTATTGCTCCCCGATACTAACGGTATTTTTTCATCCGAACTAAACACTTTAATCCCAAATTCATTAAGCGACGGACTGTTTTATGATTTAGGATGATTTTCTGATTACGTAATGCCAACGTAATACGACGATAGCCATATCGCCCTTAATTTTCTTCATAAATCTTTTGAATTTCTTTCTTTACTTCACTATATTTATCTGGACATCTATTTGTTTTATCCAATAATAATAATATGTGCTACGTGGAATATCAGCGATTTTTATTAATTCAATAATTTTATATTCATGCCTTAATTCATAGATCACTTGCGCTTTGTCTTTATCTGTAAGTTTTTCTTTATTAAGGCTTGTAACTTTTTTAAATATGCATTTTCCATCTTAAGCTTTTCTATTTCAGCACGTAGTGCTTCTTCTGATCCCTCTACTGGTTTATTATTAGATTTTTTCCACATAGATGTTGAACGCTCCTTTTCCTTTTGTTGAAGAGCGTCAATTCCCTGTGTTTCAAATAAAACCTTCCACCGGTACACGGCAGAAGAGGAAGAAACATTAAATACTGCGGTAGCTTCTTCGATGGACGCTCCCATCTCGTTCATGTAGTTAAGTACGTTCATTTTAAACTTAACAGAATAATTTGTATAGGATTCTTGTAAGCCAGCTACGCCATGAATTTCACTACCCACCTATGCAACATGGATTTACTAACGTTGTACTTTTTAGCTATTTTCCTTATAGATTCTACACCTTCAAGGTAGGTAGTAACAGCTGCTAGTATTATTTCTAAGGGATATTTCTTCATGAAAAAAAGCACCTCCAATTGTTAAGTGTATCAAACAATTGGGGTGCACTTCAGGTAACTGTCCCTATGTCCCTCTATAGGATGGTCGGCAAAAAAACGCCTCAAACCCTTGCATAAAAATGATTTTAGACGTTTCATTTATATCCGTTTAGTTTGGCCCCTCCTCTTTTAAAATTGGGTAGCGATAAATATGGATTAAACTAATGAAAAATCAACGTTTTCGACTTTTTATAGAAAATAAGTTAATAAAAATTAAAGTAATAAATTCTGTGCAATTAGGAGTATGTGGTCAACTACTTAACATTATCAAATAGCGCAATATTAATATAGTTATTAGAATAAAACGGTCTTATTATTAGGTTTGACTAGTTTTACCGGTTAAATTTTTTATATTTCCAGGTAAGCCCTAATTTGTTGTAGTTGTTATTCAACAAAACTCCGTATCAACTTTTTATACCTCCTTAATTAAAAAACCGACCTTTTCTCGTTCGAAGGTCGGTTTATCTACATGATTAATTTTTGGAATTATCTATTTTATTTTGATTGAGCGTTTTCATTTACAATTTGTGTAAGTGCCTCTTTGATTGGCGTAATTGGGCGACCAAGAACTTTTTCAAAATCATTGCTTTCAATTTCAAGTGAACCATTTCGAATGCTTTCTTGAATTCCTACTACAATCGGAATGACAAATTCAGGTAAACCTAAGCCTTTCATCATTTCGGCATATTCTTCGTCACCAACTTGTTGTACCGGTATTTCTTTGCCTAATACAGCACCAATAGCTTTTACTAATTCTTCTTGAGTTAAAAGAGGGCCAGAAAGTTCATAAACTGTATTTTCGTTCCCTTCACCTAAAAGAACTGCTGCCGCTGCATCTGCATAATCTTGTTGTAGTGCCCAACCAACTTTACCAGCTCCAGCAGAAGTTATCCATGGAGCTCCTGCCATAACACCTTGAATGCTACCAATTTCGTTTTCCAAATACCAATTATTACGCAAGAAAGAATACGGAATACCTGACTTCATGATGGCTGCTTCTGTCGCAACATGAGGTGGAGCCATTAAATTTTTGCTTTCTGTTGCATTTGCGATACTCGTGTATGCAATAAATTTTATCCCTGCACGTTCAGCTGCTTTCACTGCATTTGTATGTTGACGAATTCTTGTATCATTATCACCATCTGCAGAAATAATTAATAAACGATCAATCCCTTTAAAAGCATCATCTAATGTTTCTGGATGGTCAAAATCACCTTTTCGAACCTCTACTCCACGAGCTCGAAGTCCTTCTGCTTTCTCAGGATCTCGAACACTCACCGCCAGCTCACTCGCAGGTATGGATGTTAATAATGTCTCCACAACCTTAGATCCTAATTTTCCAGTAGCTCCTGTAACTAATATTTTCATTTATATTCCTCCAGTTCGGTCTCACTTGTAACAAATTTGATTACATGTATTTATTTTAGTTACATGTAATCATTTTGTCAACAGGTAAGGTTCCATATATTATTTTCTTCGTAATTTGGTATAATAAACTTGTAATCAAATTAATTACACTTAAAATTAGTAAACAGATTTGTTCGCAAGGGTGGTGACTGAACATGTCCATCAGCAGCAGATTCGCTGTCGGCATTCATATATTAGCTTTAATTGAATTAAATAAAGAAGGGATAACGTCTTCTGAATTTTTAGCATCCAGTGTGAACACAAACTCAGCAGTGATCAGAAAACTCATGGGAATGTTAAAAAACGCTGGTTTAATCGAGGTAAAACCAGGTATTGCAGGGGCTAAACTCTCAAAAGAATTATATGATATTACACTGTTTGACGTTTATAAAGCAGTGAATGTAGTACAGGAAAAAGAGCTATTTAGCATCCATGAAAACCCAAATCCAAAATGTCCTGTAGGTAGGAACATTCAGAATACAATCGAACCATTGTTCACATCAGCTCAGTTAGCTATGGAGAATATGTTGAGGAGCGTAACACTAGAGGATGTTGTGAAGGATATTGCTACGAATGAGAATAACTAGTAAAAAGGCATTCCAAAAATGGGATGTCTTTTTTAGCAGAGAGTTTGACCTATATTGAGTAAGAATACTTGAAATATTCCCCGCACCCACCTAGTTTGGCATCCATGATATCACTCTTTTGCATATAATAAACCTCAACTAATCCTTATTTTAGTACAATATAAAGCCCAGAAATAGCATTAAAAAAACCGCCAGAAATTAATCCCTGGCGGTCTTCGATGTAAAAACTTAATTTGTTTTTACAGGTGATTTTTCAAGATTCACCCACTGACCTTTTTCAGCTGATTCAAGAATCGCATCACTAATAACAGCAATTCGATATCCATCGTCAAAGTTAGGAGAAACTGTTGTATCATCCACAATTGATTTAATAAAGTCATACGCTTCAATAATCTTTGTTTCACCGTAACCAATCCCTAATGCAGGAATTGGCCATAAGCCTTCACCGTATGGATGAGCTGGTCCAGTGTAAACTGTTCTGAACCCTTTTGCATCTCCTGGATCGTCTGAGAAGCATACTTGGAGCTCATCACGACGCTCATAGTTAAAATAGATAGAACCCTTATCACCGTGGATTTCAAATGTTAGGAAGTTATTGCGTCCCCATGCATTACGAGTTGCTTCAATGCTTCCAACTGCACCATTTTCAAATTTGACTAATGTTGTGATTTCATCATCTACGTCTACTTTACCTTTAGGAACATCTCCTGCACTTTTTACTGTACCTAATTTGTCTGCGCCGCCTGATTGAACTGGTCTTTCTGGGATCCACGTTTTTGATACGGCATTGACATCTGTGATTTCCCCAACTAAGTAGCGGGCAAAATCAATAACATGTGTACCAATGTCACCTAGTGCACCTGATCCGGCAATTTCCTTTTGGAAGCGCCATGATAATGGTGAGTTAGGATCTGCAGACCAATCTTGAAGATATGTTCCACGGAAGTTTAAAATGTTTCCAATTCTACCTTCTTCAATATATTTTTTCGCAAGTGCAACAGCTGGTGTTCTTCTGTAGTTAAAAGCGACCATATGCTTTACACCTGCTGCTTCTACTGCATCTAACATTGTTTTTGTTTCGTCAGCATCTCTAGCTAAAGGTTTTTCACAGATTACATGTTTACCAGCTTTTGCTGCAGCAATGGCAATTTCAGCATGTGAATTATTTGGTGTCACTATATCAATAATGTCGATCTCTGGATTTTCAACTACCTCTCTCCAGTTAGATGAGTAGTTATCAAAACCTAATTTCGCTGCTGCTTCTTTTGCAATTTCATCTGTCACGTCAACAAGCGTGTGACGATGCGGGACAGCAGGTGCCGGCCAAAAAAACATTGGCATTCCCGCGTAAGCAAGAGCATGTGCCTTTCCCATAAATCCTCCGCCAATCATTCCTACGTTTAATTTTTTCATATTTATTCCCTCCAATTATTTAGTCTTCTATTATTTTGCAGCTTCTTGAATCGTATTTGGAGCTTCTTTTGAATATACAAGTTTCCAGGAATCTAATACATTATCCGGTGTTACTTTTAATGCGGGAACTGCTACATATGCAGGTGCTTCTTTTCCAAGCAAACCATATCCAGCTAAGATCGCTTCTGAGATTCCTTGATCATATGGAAGTTGTGCGCCTAAGCCTTTAATCATTCCATCTGATGCAATATCAATGGCAACTGTTGTTCCTAAGTCAATTGTTGTGATTACTAGGTCATTCCTTCCAGCGGTACGTGCTGCTGCTAATGCCCCTTCAGCAGGAACATCCCAAACGACGAACATTCCATCAAGATCTGGATTTTTTGTTAACATACCTGAAGCAACCTTCTCTCCATCGTTAGGTGCCACAATTCCTCCACGCTCTACGATCTTTATGTCAGGATATTTTTCTGTTATTGTTTTCTCAAATGCTTCAACACGTTGCTTTGTAACAAAATAATCTGCATCATGATAAACAACACCGATATTTCCTTTTCCACCTAATTCTTCTGCCATGATTTCAGCTGCTTGAACTCCATTGCCATAGTTATCAGCAGATACAACACTGACATAATCTTTACCAGCTTCTAAATTATTTGGCTTATTATCCATAAAGACTACTTTGACACCCGCATCAGCCGCTTTCTTAAATGCCGATGCTGTAGACACAGGGTCAACAGGGATCCCAACGATGATATCTGGATCTTTAGCTAATACTGTTTCAATATCTGATACTTGTTTTTCTGCTTTAAATTGCGCGTCTGTTACTGCTACTATCTCAATTCCCATTTTGGAAAATGTTGCTTTCAACCCTTCAATTTGTGCTGTAGCCCAGTCATTTCCAGCATAGTGCATGACAATAGCTGCCTTATAGTTACCATCTTTAATCTTTTGAACTTCCTCTTCTGTTAGCTCAAGTGTTTTTGCGGAGACAGCCGACTCTCCATCAGGCCCTTTACTTAAGATTTCTTGATCAGGAATTTCCTGGTTAATGACGATAGGACCATATGCTTCTGTTGTGTCTTGTTCTTCTGAACCTTGATCTTGATCACTTGTTTCAGAGGTAGTAGAACTTCCTTGACTGCATCCTACAAGACCTAGCATTGTTGCTAACAAAACCATAGATAAAATAGAAAGTAACTTTTTCATATCGAGTCCCCCTTGTTTTGGACAATCTTTAATTTGATGTCAAAGATTCATATTTTGAAAGATATTTACGACTAATTTCTGCACCAACCTTTGGATCTTGGTAGCTATCAAGTTCAACTGTTATCCACCCATCATATTGAGCTTCGTCTAATACTTTAAGCATTGCATCAAAGACTTGATCTCCATCCCCTAATGGTAAAAACTCTCCGTTTTGATAATCTTTAAGATGAACATATTTAATACGATCGATGTATTTTCTCATGACCTCCACTGGATCTCCTCCACCCGCTTCAATATGAGCTGTGTCTGGGCATAAGTTAATCATGGTTAGAGGCATTAATTTTTCTAATTGTTCCGGTGACTGAACACAAGTACCTAAGTGTGGATGGTAGCTAGCAATGAGACCATATTTTTCCGCAATATGACTGACTTTATCTAATGCTTCACCTAAATCTTTGTAATCGCTCTCTAAAATACCTTTAGCTCGAACGGCTCCTCCACCAACAACTAGGTGCTCTGCTCCTAGAGTAGATGCTAGAGCAGCAACTTCTTCAATTTTCACTAATTCATCTTCTAAAATGTCCGGAAAGATAAAGTTCCCACCAGTATAAACTCCGATAAAGTCTAACGAATTTTTTTCAACGAGTCTCTTAAACTCTTCTTCTTTTCCTTTATATTGCATTAGATTTCCATCAAAAAGCTCAAAGCCCTGATAGCCTGCTGCAGCAATATCTTCCAACGCTTCCTCCGTTGAGCCATTTGCAAGATAGTATGCATCTTTTACTGACGTTACACCTGCAGGATGGCCAACTACGCCTCCCCAAGTGTTCGTTTGATAACCTAACTTCATTATGTTCCTCCTAATTCAAATGATGATATTGAACAATACTCCCGGCCAAGAAATGAAACTGTAGACTTACGGTGGATTCTAACCATTATAGAATCCACACCTTAGTTCTTAGTAGATTTCAGATATCTTTTGTTTTAAGAATTCAATTGATGTTTTTGCGTACCAATCTGGTTCTGATTGTCTAGAATGGAAACCAACTTCCATTGAAAGATATCCATCATAATTAATGTCCTTTAAAGCTTTTAACACCGCATCGAAGTCACATCTTCCTTCTCCTGGAGGAAGGCGATCATTATCCGAAATATGAACATGGTGTAATTTTTCCTTCATGCGATAAACATAATCACTAGGTACTTCATTTCGATAAAGTGCATGGAATGTATCAAACATTACTTTCACATTATCCATTTCTGATTCCTCGGCTAAAAGAAGTGCATCATCAGCAGTTTCTATTAAATTACTATCAGCAGGAGTAGGTTCAACAACTAACGTGATGCCAAAATCTTTTGCATAATTTGCAACTTCTCTTAAACCTTCTAAGCTATAATTCCAAGCATCCTGCTGTGATGTTCCAAATGGTACCCATCCAGCAATCCACATAACAGTTGGACATTCCCAATCATGTGCTAATCTAACAACATCTTTATAATGCTGAATCGTAAATTCTCTTTCCTCTTTAATTGGTGAGCTTGGATTCATACCAGGACCACCACCTGGAGCTGGTAGCATAGCTGAAACTTTTAAGTTCTTTTCTTTTAATAGATTAAATATTTCTTGTCTTCTCTCTGGTGATAAATAATCTGGCCAAGCATGAGGACTTGCGCAGCCAATTTCAATTGCATCGTATCCAAATGATGATAAACGGTTAATTACTTCCTCTAGAGGATAAGAAGGTACCCAAGCTGGAAAACTGCTATAAACCCATGTATTGAAAGAAATGCCCTTTAACATACAACATCAACTCCTATTTTTTGAGAATCGTAGTAAGTAACTATCTTCTCTGTTATCACCAAACAAACACAGCTTTTTCTGTTTTTCTTTCATCGAACATACGGAATGCATCTGCTGCTTCTTCAAGTTTGAACGTATGTGTAACTAGTTTTTCAACAGGTAGATTTTTTCTCACAATAAATTCTGTAATTTCATCAAATTCTTGAATCGGGAAATACCAGGAGCCCATAACAGTAATTTGTTTACGAATTAATTGCTGACTTGGTTTAATGGTTGTTTCTTTGCTTTCACCGATGAACGCAACTCTTCCATGAGCTTTCACACAATCTAGCGCATCATTTTCAGCATAAGGACTTCCAGAGCAATCGATTGCTGCATCAGCACCTGCTCCATTTGTAATGCGATTAATCTTTTCTTGTACGTTAAATTCTTTTCCATTAATTGTGTAATCAGCAGCTAGATCTTTTGCTAATTCTAGGCGTTCATCAAGCATATCAACGGCAATAACAGTTGCGCCTAAGCCTTTTGCAATCATAACGCCAGCCCCACCCATAGGACCCATTCCAAAAATAACGAGCGTATCTTTTCCAGATATGTTCATTCTTCTTTGAGCATGGTAGAGAGTACCAACTGCATCCGTCGATACAGCAGCTGTAACAAAACTCATACTATCAGGTAATCTCATGCAATTTTCAGCTGGAACTACCATATAATCTGCGTCACCACCATGAGAGTCAAAGCCAATACATTTAAATTCCTTACAGAACATTTTGTAGCCACTCTTACAATGTGCACATTCACCACAGCCTAGTGCTAAATAAACAGCTACGCGATCTCCATCTTGGAATTTTGTCACTCCTGGACCTACACCTGTAATCACACCTGCCGGCTCGTGACCTGGAACCGTACAACCTGTTTTTGTCCCTTCAAATACAGACGTACCATGGTATAAGCTCATATCACTACGGCATATAGCGGATGCTTTTAACTGAATTAACACTTCTCCCTGACCAGGAGTTGGAATGTCTACCTCACGAATTTCTACTTTTTTATCTCCTGGGAAAAAAACAGCCTTCATTGACATTGTTGTTTCGCCTCCATTGTTGAATTGTTTGCTTTTATTAAGCCCACCACATTTCAGTTAGCTCTTCTTTAAACATGGCTCCTTTTAATAGAGAGATTGCTTTTTTTAGTCCTTCATCAGTCGAAGCCAGCATATCTTCATGTTCAATTGAGATCACATAATCATAACCAACTGCTCGCAATGAACTAATCATGTCTTTCCATAATTTCTCTTCATGTCCATATCCAACTGATCGAAATGTCCATGATCGGTCTAAAATCTCACTGTAGTGCTTCGTATCTAAAACACCGTTTACTTTTATGTTTTCTTTATCCAAATAGGTGTCCTTTGCATGGAAATGGAAGATCGCATTTTCACGTCCAAGCTTTTTAATCGCTGCAATTGGATCGATTCCTTGCCAAACTAAATGACTTGGATCAAAATTTGCTCCGATGTTATCTCCTGCATGTTCTCGTAACTTTAGCAATGTTTCAGGGTTATAAACGACAAATCCAGGATGCATTTCAAACGCAACTTGAATACCACGTGATCTGGCAAACTTCGCTTCTTCCTTCCAGTAAGGAATCACTACTTCATTCCACTGCCAATTTAAAACTTCTGTAAATTCTGGCGGCCACGAGCATGTTACCCAGTTTGGATTTTTTGCTTCATTATGATCTCCAGGACATCCGGAGAATCCATTTACAACAGGTATTTCTAATTTTTCAGCTAGAAGAACTGTTTTTCTCCACACCTCATGAGAATCATCTGCTAACTTTTTATTAGGGTGCAAAGGATTCCCATGGAAACTAAGCCCACTAATGGATAATCCTCTGCTTTCAATCGCTCTCATGAACGCCTTTGCTTTTTCAGGTGATTGAAGTAATTCATCTGGATCACAGTGATGGTTACCAGGATAATTTCCTGTCCCAAGTTCAACCGTTTCTAATCCCATTTCCTTCACTTTATCTAGCATCGTTTCAAATGGGAGGTTTTGATAAAGTGGTGTAAAAACACCTAGTTTCATGAATAGACCTCCTTTTCTTGCTTGACCTTCACCCATTTCTGCTGTTGGTGACTTTCTAAGATAGCATCAGTAATACACATTGATAAGTGACCATCTTCAAACGTGGCAAAGTTAGGTTTATCTGTTTTAAGACTTTTTTCTTCTCTAACAAACGTATAGAAATTTAGCATCATATTTTTTAATGCATCTGGCCAGCCTTCATTATGTCCACCCGGATGATGAATGGCCGATTTTGCTTCTGCCGAGAATAAGCTCGGATCTGCTAATAGAATTTCGTTTGGTTTATCGCGGTGGCCAATCCACAATTTCTCCGGTTCCTCTTGATTCCAAAATACTGAACTCTTACTAGCATCTATTTCAAAACTCAGTCTATTTTTTCTTCCTGCACTTACTTGTGAAACGGTGAAAACACCTCTTGAGCCATCCTCAAAACGAACCAGTACTGATGCATAATCCTCTGTATTGATGGCAACATCCTCATACTCCTGCTCCTCATGATTGACCGCGCTGAACGTATTACTGCCAGATATTGCTTTCTTTCTTACAGGGATAACCGTGGCAAGATCAGCGAAAACTTCTACGATTTTTTTCCCTGTTACATATTGAACCGTATCACACCAATGTGAGCCAATATCTGCAATAGCACGGGATTTCCCCCCTACCTCTGGGGCTAATCTCCAGTTAAAATCCGTTTCATATAACAACCAATCTTGTAGATAGCTCCCATGCACCAAGTTGACTTTTCCTAGATCTCCTCTTGAAATCATCGCATGTAAATTTTGGACACTTGCATGCTGTCTATAATTGAAATTCACACCATGAACAACATCTTTTGTTTTAGCTAGAGTCAACAATTCTGCTGACTCTTCACTGTTCATTGCTAACGGCTTTTCAGATATCACATGTTTACCGGCTAAAATGATGTCCTTATTTATCGCAAAGTGAACATGATTTGGCGTACAGTTATGCACAACCTCGATCTCATCATTTTTAAGCATTTCGCGGTAATCTCCATAAGCAAGTGGAATACCAAGTTCAGCAGCTTTTGTTTCCGCTTGCTCCTGGCTTGTTTCTGCTAAAGCAACCACTTCTACAAATCCAAGTCTTCTAATTGCTTCGATATGAGTTGGCCCAATAAAACCTGTACCAATAATCCCGACCTTTATTTTATCCATGTTTCATCCTCCTGCTCTGTCATTTCTTCTTGATGATTCCTTTTCTCTATTTATCTCTTAATTGCTTTTTTACCGAAAGCTACAGCTAAAATGATGATGATTCCTTTTATAATCATTTGCTGACTAACATCCAGCCCCATAATGATAAGTCCATTATTAATTGTCCCAATCATTAAAGATCCTACGAGTGTTCCAATAATTGTCCCGACTCCACCAAAAAGACTTGTTCCACCTAAAATGACAGCAGCAATAACAGAAAGCTCATCTCCTTCACCGAATGAAAATCTTCCTGCGTTCATACGGCCTGCATAAAGTAATCCCGCTAAATCAGCCATTGCACCTGTTCCTAAGAAAACGAGCAACTTAATTTTCATCGTCTTTACACCTGAGAAACGTGCAGCGCTTTCATTACCACCAGTTGCTAATACTTGTCTTCCAAAAGACGTCTTACGTAGTAAAACATGAGCAATGATTGTAAAGACAACCGTCCATAAAAGTAATACCGGAATTGGCCCAATATCACCAGAACCAAAGATAAAGTTGAAATTTGAGTTAACAATTGGAACTGGAGCTGTATCTGTTACCCACATCGCAACACCTTTTATCGCTCCCATTGTCCCTAGTGTTACTAGGAAGGATGGAATTGCTACTTTTGTAACGAGTAAACCGTTAATTAGGCCAACAACAATACCTGTACCAACACCACCGATTAATCCGCCAATGATACCGTAGCCTGCCTGTAGTGCTAATGCTCCAACTAATGAAGATAAAGCGGCTATCGAACCAACAGAAAGATCAATTTCACCTGTACTGATAACAAATGTCATTGCAAGTGCCATTAAAGAAATGGTTGCTGTTTGTCTCACAATGTTTAATAGATTGCTTGAAGATAAAAACCCTTCATCATATAAATTGATAGAAAAGTAGATTAACACTCCTACGAAGGCAAAATAGACGATATAGTTACGCCATTCAAATTTCTTAAACATAGGTAATGCTGGTTTTTCCACTTTAGAAACCTTGGATTGCATATTGTAGATCCTCCTCTGATTTAATCTCAGTTCGTTGTAGTTCCTTTTTTATCTTGCCTTGATGCATCACAAGAACACGATCACTCATAGCAAGAAGTTCAGGGATTTCTGATGAAATGACAAGTATGGCCTTGCCGCTAATAGCTAATTCTCTAATAATGTCGATAATTTCTGTTTTTGCTCCAATGTCTACACCAATTGTTGGTTCATCAAGCAATAAAACGGTTGGGTTATTTGCTAACCATTTTGCAAGAACAATTTTTTGCTGATTTCCACCTGACAATAGGCCTGATTTTTTAAAGATATCATCAGTTTTAACATTTAACTTTTTGACAAGTTGATTGCTTATTTCATTTGCTTTTTTGTTATCAATAAACAATCCTTTATTCACTTTAGATAAGATTGGTAGAATCATATTGTCTTTCACACTATGTTCTAGAACCAATCCTTGCACACGTCGATCCTCGGGAATTAATGCAATCCCTGAGTCTATTGCATCCTTAGCCGAATTAATTGAACGTTTTTGACCATCAACGTAAATTTCACCACTTTCTATTGAGTCAATTCCAAATAAGCAACGAACTAATTCCGTTCGGCCACTCCCCATCAATCCAGCAATTCCTACTATTTCTCCAGGTTGTATTTTAAGATTAATATTTTGAACCTTATCTCCAGCGCTTACATTTTTTACCTCAAAAATCGGCGGTGCTTCTTTCGAGTATTCCCTCTCTTGATATTCAAAGGCTTGGTCAAATTCTTGTCCTACAATATGCTGAATAACTGTATCAAGATCAGTTTCACTACAATCCTCGGTTGTAATATATTGACCATCACGCAAGATCGTGATGCGATCACAAATTTCGAAAATCTCATCCATTCTGTGAGATATATAAATAATCGCATAACCCTTTGCTTTTAATTGATTGATAAACTTGAATAATACTTCCGTTTCCGTTTGAGTTAACGAAGAGGTTGGCTCATCCATTATCAATATTTTCGCTTCCTGAGATAGTGCTTTTGCAATCTCAGTCATTTGCCAATAGCCAACTCCTAGATTTTGAACAACATCAGATGGGCTGATATCAACCCCAAGTTCCTTTAATAGAACCTCTGTTTTCTTTTCACATTCTTTATCATTTAAAAGCCCAAGTGATGTCTTATCTTCTCTCGTTAAAAAGATATTTTGGGCAACTGTAAGGGTTGGTACTGAGCTAAACTCTTGGAAGATCATTGAGATCTTATTTGCCTTTGCGTCATCAAAGCTTTTAATGCTTACAGGTTTTCCTTCAATTAAAATGTCTCCACTGTCTGCAGTATAAACGCCTGTAAGAATTTTCATTAATGTAGATTTTCCTGCACCATTTCCACCCATTAAGGCATGTACTTCTCCTTTTTTCACTGAAAAGTTAACCTGGTCTAGAACCGTAATACCATTAAACGCTTTATTTATATTCTTCATTTCAAGAATAGGTTGATCCATTGTTTGTTCACCTTCCTTTGGTTATAGAGGCTTTAAGAAATTGATAGCCTCTATACACTTGTTACTAGTCTCTTATTTCAATGCATCTTTAACAGTTGAAGGAGCTTCAACCCCATAAATTAATTTCCAAGAATCAAGAACATTTTCTTTTGTTACTTCAATGGCAGGAGAAGCAACATAAGGAGGAGCTTCTTTACCTAATATCGCATATCCTGAAAGAATGCCCTGTGCTACACCTTGATCATAAGGTAATTGAGCACCTAGTCCTTGAACGATTCCATCAGATGCGATTGAAATCGCTACATTTGTACCTAAATCAACTGTTGTCACAACTAAGTCATCTCTTCCGGCTGTACGAGCTGCTGCCATTACACCTTCTGCGGGTACATCCCAAGGAGCGAAAATACCATCAATGTCTGGGTTTCTTGTCAGCATTGCTGAAGCAACTTCTTCTCCTTTATTCGGGTCTGTAATTCCACCTTGTGCTACGATTTCAATGTCAGGATATTTCTCTTTGATTGTTGCTTCAAAAGCATCTGAGCGGTTTTTGGTTACGAAGAAGTTAACATCGTGATAAACGATACCTACTTTCCCTTTGCCACCAATTTTTTCTGCCATAATGTCCGCTGCTAGAGCACCGTTTCCATAGTTGTCACCGGAAACAATACTGATATAATCCTTACCTGCTTCAAGACCTTCTGCTGCTCCATCCATGAATACTAGCTTAACGCCTTGTTCTACTGCTTTTTTATAAGCTGGTGCAGTTGATACTGCGTCAACCGGAACCGAAATCATAATATCTGGTTTTTTTGCTAAAACCGTTTCAATGTCGTTTACCTGTTTCTCAGCCTTAAATTGTGCATCTGTAACAGCTACAACTTCAATTCCCATTTTTTCAAATGTATCTTGCATCGCTCCAACTGCCGCATTCATATAATCTGTACCTGAATAGTGCATAACAATGGCTGCTTTATAATTTCCATCCTTAATTTTTTGAAGCTCTTCTTCAGTTAACTGTAAAGACTTTGCAGAAACTGCTTGTTCTCCATTTGGTCCTTTATCTAGAACTTCTATATCTGGAATCTCAGGGTTTATTGTTAGTGGCCCTGATTCAGAGAGGTAATTTTCATTTTTTTCTGTGCTTCCTTCTGTTGTCTGTGCTTCTTCCTTATTTCCACATCCGATTATTACGCTAAAAACGAGTAGCATTAATACGGAAATTAATAGATTCTTTTTCATTTCATAACCCCCATGTTTTTCATGTAGTTTAATCTTTTGTATGGTTTAACTAACGTTTACAACCACCTCCTTTAAAGTTCAATTGGCAGGAATTTGTAATCGTTTACAAATCAACTGCAATACAAAGCTATAAATTATCGCTTTCTTAACTTTTAGAGAAAATGAATGAAAATCTAATTTCTTTATTTTGTAATCCATTACATTTTCTTTATTAAAATAAACTTTTCACCCCTGTTTACTAGGTTTAAAAGTTATGAGTGAACTGATAGTTGTAACCGATTACATTAATCTTGTAATGATTTATTGATTTTTGAGCACGATTCTCTTATGACAAGACTGTCATCTAAAATATATTGATTTTTCTCGATTCTCTTTTTATCCATTAGCATAATTAATAGTTCCATCGCTTTAGACCCTATTTCAAAAGCTGGTTGTGAGATTGTGGTCAAAGCAGGCTCGAAAATAGAAGAAAAATGAATATCATCGAATCCAATAACCGAGATGTCTTCAGGTACTCTAAGGTTCATTGTTCTTATGGCTCTAATGGCACCCAAAGCCATTTCATCATTCGCTGCAAATACTCCGGTTGGGATTCTATTGAGCGCTAAAAACTTCTTCATTAAATTAAATCCGCTTTCATAATTAAATTGGCCTTCTTGTACTAGTACTGGATCTATTGATAAGCTATACCTTGCCATCGCCTGGTAAAAACCCTTTAATCGATCCTGTCCTAATACACTATCAAGTGGCCCAGAAATAGTTCCTATTCTTCGGTGTCCTAACTGAATTAAATATTCTGTTGCTTTTCTAGCACTGCTAACATTGTCGATTGAAATGGTTGGAATAGAAGAGCCTTCAATATATTCACAGGCAAGTACTACAGGAAATTCATTTGCCATTTCTTCGACAAGCTCTGCTTTCATCTTTGCTGTTAATAAGATCATTCCGTCTGCTTTTTTTTGACGGAGCATATCTAAATACCGACTTTCCTGTTCACTATCATTCCCAGCATCACCAAGTAAAACTTGATATCCATTAGCTGATGCAAGATTTTCTATTCCTCGTAGAACCTTCGAAAAGAAAGGATTAGATATATCCGGAATCACAACAATCACTGTTTTAGTTTCTGAAGTCCTTAGCTGACGTGCTAAAACATTTGGATGATAGTTTAATTCTTTAATGGCTCTTAATACTTTGTTAATTGTTTCCTCTCTTACAGTATCAGGCTTACTTATGACTCTAGAGACTGTAGCAGTGGAAACATTTGCCTTCTTTGCAACATCTACGATTCTAACCATCTAAGACTCTCTTTTCTATGAACTTATTAATGTAAAATTGTAATCGCAATCATTTTCGTTTAGATAAAATGTATTGCTTGTTTATTTCTTAGTTTTATCTTACCGGTTATTGAAAATCGAAAAAACATGGTTAATTTAATTTTTCACCATGCATTTTTAGTGTAGATGTAGAGATGAGTGATTACGCTTTCTCTGTTGGAAATTATAGGTTTTCAACAACAAAAAAACCTCAGAAATCTGAGGATCGAGGAAAATTTTAAATTATCTCAACAAATTATTTACAGCTTCATCAGCCTTCATTAATGCTTCTTCAATGACATTTTCCCTAGCTGGGCATCGTGTAAATAACCGGTTACAACACTTTCCCATTGTTCTTCCTGTGGGAAAAATGGACGAGCTTTTGCTGTCTTCATTGCTTCATTTACTGCTTCGTATCGGCGAAATTTGTTAACATCAGTTCCCTCAACTTTCAACTGCTTAAGAGTTGGGACTAAATAGGAAGAGAGTCGGACTGGATCTCCCCCGCCCATCTGAGCTTGTCTAACATCATTTTGTTTACTTTCTAACCAAACCATAAATTTAAACGCTTCTTCAGGATACTTTGACGTTCTAGGAATAACAATTGACCAGCCAGCAAGGTGTGGGACAGATGATTTCATTGCAGGTGTTTGGACAAATTCCCATTGACCAACAGTATTAGAATATGCCCGATCGTCTACCTTATCAGCGGCCCAAGACCAGTGTATAGCCATTGCAACATTTCCTTCTGCAGCATCAGCTGATACTTCTGAAAAGGTATAATCATTTATACCTGGAGGAGAGAATTGGAGTAGGTCAATCCACGTCTTTGTCGCCTCTATGACTTCTGGAGTTGATAATGATGATGTCATCTTATTCCAATCAATAACATCTCCGCCGTTAGAGTAGACAAATGTTAACCATGTATGCACATTGCCGAACCCTTCACTAGCTTGTCCAGCCCAGCCATAAATTTTTTTCCCGTTCACCATTTTCCCATTAAAAAATTTAGCGATATCACGAAATTGTTGCATTTTTTTGGGCGGAGATAAGTCATACCCGTATATGGCTTTAAACTCTGATTTCAGTTTTTCATCCTCAAATAAATCGGATCGGTACCAAAGGATATGAGGGTGTATCGTCTGTGGCAATCCATATATATTACCGCCCTCACCATATCCACCGTTTTCTCCATTCCATTGTGTAAGAGCTAGTGCTCTAGGCAAAAAACCTTCCGTATCTACTTTGTTTTTTTCTATATAGGTTTCTAAGGGTAGTAAGCTATTTGTAGAAACTAGTTCAGGCACCCAGTTGTAATCAACATTAAAAAGGTCATAATTAGCATTACCAGCAATCGAAAGAGCTAATTTTTGAAAAATCATGTCACGCCCAACTAACTCAATATTGACAGATACTCCTGTTTCATTCTCATATTCTTCCGCTAACTTTTGGGTTACCTCTCCCCATGTCGTATTAAGAAAAACACCATTTAAGGATATCTGTTCTTTCACTTCGACTTCTTTATTTTCTTCTATAGCCTCTTCTTGCTTTCTTAATTGTTGATTGCAAGCAGTTAAAATAATAGAACTCACAATAATAAAAATCAAGAGAGTATAGTGCTTAGTCAATGATCTCCCCCCTTTAGCTAATTATTCTTCCTCATGAACTGGATGCCGCACGATCACTCTAAAGCCTTCATGATGATCTTCATCAACTTTTATTCCATACTCAGTTCCAAAATGAAGTTGAAGTCGTTTATGAACATTTTTCAATCCAATTCCATGATGCACATGACTTGAATTTCTTTCTTTGTCGAATATGTTACTATTCAGTCCTGGACCATTATCTTCAATAATAAAGATAATGTCTTGTTCAATGCGTTTAACGGTTAATAGAATTTTCCCCTTACCTTCTGGCAAGTTACTAATTCCATGCTTGATGCAATTTTCTACGATTGGTTGAAGGATTAGCTTGATGACGTTTAATTTCAAAATCGTTGGATCTACCTGAACAAATACTTTAAATAAACGATTACTTCTTAGCTTTTCTATGTCTAAATAATTCTTAGCATGCTCAATTTCTCTTTCAACCGTTGTCCACTCGTTATTATTATTTAAACTGAATCGAAGTAAGTTGGCTAATTTCGTTACCATTAAAGCGATATTTTTTTCATCTACCTTTTCTGCTCTCCACTTAATCGCATCTAATGTATTATAAAAAAAGTGTGGATTTATTTGATGATTTAATGTTTGAAGCTCAAATTTCCGCTTGTCTGATTCCATCTTTTTTGTTTGTTCAATAAGTTCAGACATTCCTGTAATCATTTGGTTAAACCCACCAACTAGTTGTCCAATCTCATCTTTTTTAGACCTTTCCATATGGAAATGCTGCAAAACTCCTCTTCGAACTTTTTCCATATGCGTGACAAGAGCTTTAATTGGTAACGTAAAATTACGAACAATAAAAGCAAGGTAGATCGTAACAACCACTATACTGATGATAACAATCCACAAAGTAAAATTTTTAATTTGTTCAATATTGCCTATAACTTCTTTATTTGGCAGGGCATTGATTAGTTTCCATCCCTGCTCATTCAATTGAGTTTCAGCTGTATTCCAATCTCCTTCTGGTACAAATTTTTCATTATAAAGCCAAGAGTTTTCATTTGAAATAATGTTCTTATCTTGATCAACAATCATCGTTTTGTAGTTTTTAAAAGAAGATGGGAAGGATAATTCCTCTCGTACAAGTGAATCAGGAATCTTAAGAACAATAACACCTAGTGGTTCGTAATAATAGGAGGAACGAACCGCTCTTATATAAGTTAAAACTGGTTTCTTTGAAGTTTCATCCCAATAATGGTACCAAATCCCTTTTTCTTTCAAATTAAAGGCTTTTAAAATCAATTCAGTGCTTGGCTTAAAATCATTTCCATTAATTAGCTCCAAATAATTCGGGTAATATTTCATTTGTTTTGGAAAGACATATACTCCGTACGTCCCTTTTAATTGGGCAATAAGTTGACTGATCCGATTGATAAAAGCCTTTTCTTCTTCATAAGATGTTGGAGGATGACTTTGCAAGAGCTTTTGTAACTGTATAGATGTCACCATTTTTTCTGATTCATTTTCTGCATCTTTTAATAAACGATTAACCTGCTTTTTATTCAATTCTAAATTGTCTTGAAGAAGCTGAGAGGTAACCGTTTCTAACTGAGACTTAGATCGATCATATGATAAATAACCTAATAATGCTAATGGAATAATAATGGATAAGGTAAAAAAGACAAACATTTTGTTAAATAAATTATCTTCTATTCTTACCTTTCTAACTTTCATTTTCCGTACCTATACTCTTTGGGTGTTTGACTTGTTCTTTTTTTAAAAATAGTACCGAAATGCTGTAAATTTTGATAACCTACAGCTTCCGCTATCTCATATACTTTCATGCTTGTTTCTCTTAGAAGTGTTTTCGCTTTTTTAATCCGCGTCTCTGTTAAAAAATCCATATATGTTTGTCCCGTTTCTTTTTTAAACAACTGACTTAGCCAGACTGGATGTAAGGATAACTCGTCTGCGATCATTTGTAAGCTCAAATCCTCCATGTAACTAGAATTAATTATTTGAATGGCTCTTTCGATGATTGAATTGGTAGCATGTGTTGAAACCTCATGACTAACACTTGTTAAATACTTAGATAGGACCTTTTCATATTCTTCTAATGTGGTGCATTCATCCACCTTTTCCCATACACTCATTGGGATTTCTTTAAGCTCCTTTGAGGTTTGTTCACTTATACATGCAAGGATTTGTGACAAGTAGTTTAATGTTTTTCGCGTGATATCGTCTCTTGATTCAAGTCCATCGAGTAATATGACCTGTTGAAAGAAAACCTTTACTACCTGACGAATGCTTTCTTCATCCTTATTTATAACTAATGATGCTAAATGGTTAGCAGTGGTAAGGTCTGTAGACATCAGATAATCAGATCTTACATAATCCTCGCGATTTGTTAGAGAGCTTATTTGAAATTCTTTTAGTGTAGAGCTGTAAGCTGCATGCATTTCCTCAAATGATGATACCTTTGTGCTAATGCCTATTGCTAACTCGATTTTTTGATATTCTTTTACCTTTTTGTGAATAGACCTAGCCATTTCCTCGGTATCGTCAATATTGGTTAATAATACCCATCGATTTTTAGGATCTTTAAAAAGGAGTGAGTGCATTTGATCTCGGATAACATCCTGCATAATATTTCCTATCACAAAAGTCTTTAATTGATGTTCTTCTGTAAAAGGTTTCCCGTCAGGATAGCCCTTTACATCAAAAATAAGGAGTGAAAAGGATTTATTCGCTAACCAATCAATATCCCATAAACACAGTCTATGATAGAGATGTTCTTCAAGAGGTGTTCTTTTTAAACAAAACTCGACTAAATAGTTGTCCCTCATGGAACGTGTTCCAATCTCTGCAAATGATTTCTGCTGCTCAGTATAGTGAAGTTGTTCTTTTTCCTCTTTTATCATTAAAAGAGTCCTGTTTACCTTTTCTGTAAACTCCTTTGTACTATATGGTTTCAATAAATAATCAACTGCACCGAACCGTATACTTCTCCTTGCATAATCAAAATCATCGAAACCGCTTACAACTATAACCTTTGGTTGGTACTCACTATTAACAACTTCTTCAACTAAATCAAGACCAGATATACCAGGGAGCATAATATCAGTAATAATTAATTCAGGATAGTGTTTAAAGATTACCTCTCTTGCATCTTCCGCATTATTTGAGGCATGCAATTCTACTTCAACATTATATAGAGAATCAATAGCCATTTTCATTCCTATTAAGGAATCTGGCTCATCTTCAATTAATAATAACCTCAATTTTTTACCCTCCATTCATTGGGAAATTATATTTATATTAACCAGAACAAGTTTTAGTGGTCAATTAAAATAGGAATAAGTTCTAGAATTGATGAATTTATGGGGAAATTTGGATGAAATAATTCATTGATTTAGATTAGAGTAACACAAGGGGTTAGGCCTATAGAGAAGAACCAAGGCTTATTTAAAAAGCCTTGGTTTCCTACAGAATACTAGATGATCAGGAACTGATATAAGTCTAATACCTGATAGATGATCCCAATTGATCCTGTAATGCTTCAAGTTCGTAGCTGCTTGCTACTTCACGAATATCGTCAACAGGAGGCTGTAGTGGAGCTAAGGTCCATCGCATCAAATTCTAAAATTGCTGTTGTAAGGTTGTCACTAAACTCTGTGCCTGTTTATCCGTTTCTGCTGCTATGATATTTAACCCGACCATTGCATATGGCTTATCCAACACCTCTGAAGGTTTAGAAGCACGACGATATAACTCCAGAGCAGGAATGGTATTAGGTGGTGAAAAATATTTTCGTGTAATTAGTCATTTTAACAACTTCTTTCTACAAAATTCTTTTTTATATTTTAAATTAATATGCCAGACAGTAGAAAGTAATTAATAAGGTAAGTGAAATTCGTTTTTTAAATACAAATCCACGCCCATATCCTGATTCTAATGACAAATTCTATTTAATGTTTAGCTTCATTAACAAGCTGCTTCATTGAGTTTAACTTTGCAGAAAGTTCGAAAAACCAGCCCTCATCGCCGGTTGACAATGCTAAATCTATTAGAAAAAGAATTTGCTCCTTGTTCACCACTTTAGAAATCGGCAATTTCTTAACCTGTTTATGTGAAATTGATATTTTTTTACCAATTATTTCATCAGCTTCACCTTTAATAACAGATACACTTACTGTTCCTTTGGGAAAATCCAGTGATTCGATATAACCAATGATTATTTCTCCATCCTGTAACTTCCCTTTAATCCAATCACCTGTTTTTAAATTGACATGATTATTCAATGACATGTTTTTTCACCTTCTTACATGATTTTAGATTATTTAAATATGAACAATCCTTCTCTTTTAGATATATTTATAAAGATATAGATAACTCGAACATAACTGTAATTATTTTTATTACATTTATATTAAAAAAGAAGTCTGCGAAGATTAGTCCTTTGCAGCCACTTATGATTATTGATTAATTAGGTCAACAACTTCTTTTATCGTATAATCCTTCAAATACGTACCAAGATGTTCTTCTGCGCCTGTAAAAATTGTAAAAAGGACATGTTGCATGTTTTTGCCTACAATACATTGCTTATTTGATTCAGGACATTTAGGCTGAAGGGCACCTTCAGAAGTAATCCTATATATATCCCAAAGATTCACTTCACTTAAATCTAGTGCAAAAATAAATCCTCCACCTGTTCCTTCCTTTGATTTAATAAATCCATGTTTTTTTAACAAGCTTAGCACTTTACGAATACGAACCGGATGAACACCAGCACTCTCAGAAATAGCATCACTTGTTGACATTCGGTCATGCTGTAAAGCAAGATATGTTAAACTATGAACGGCAAGAGTAAAATCACTATTCATGACCTGCCTCCTTGTGACTAGTCCTTGTATTTTATACATAATTCAGATGATAATTAACACACTGTAATACTAAATGTTACAGATTAGATTGTCAAGATTGATTGATTTTTAGGCTTATAAATATTTTTAAATTATTTCACCTTAATTGGCCGCTCTTTGCGTATTCATGTTCACAAATGTTCGAAGCTTCCGTGGAAGAAAACGGCGAATCTCTTCTTCGTTATATCCAACCTGTAATCTTTTTTCGTCCTGGACTATTGGTCGACGTAACATTTGCGGGTGCTTCATAATTAAATCATAAAATTCGTAAAGTGGTAGAGATTCAATATCTACATTCAATTCTTGAAACGTTTTTGAATTAGTAGAAATAATCTCAGTAGTTCCTTCTTCAGTCAAGCGAAGAATTGATTTAATCTCATCAATTGTAAGAGGCTGAGATATAATATTTCTTTCAACATAGTCAATTTGATGTTCCTCAAGCCACGCTTTTGCTTTTCGGCAAGAAGTACAGCTTGGTGTTGTATATAGATTTACCATTCTATAGACACTCCTTATAAATTTTTAGTTAAGGCTGTTTTAGTGTTTCCATGCTTATTAATTGACAGACAAAGGGCATTTCCTGTTGAGTTTTTCATTTTAATTCCTACAAGCTATACTGTAACTTTAATCATTACAGTAAATGATGTCAACTGTGAATTTATGGTTAAGTAAAACTTGTTATACAATTATTTGTTCTATTAGCAATGATGACGTTGCTAAATTCAATATATTTTGATAGGTTAAAAACCACAAATATCAACTAGGTAATACATGTGGTTTTCTGCTCTCTTCTTCTTGAAACTATTCTCTTTAATTAGATTTAGTTTTATTTACAGGTGTGTCCATCACAATTTCCATATAAGTTTTCCCCCATTGATACATAGAATCGAGTATCGGCATTAAGCTTCTCCCTTGTTCAGTCAATGAATATTCTACTTTTGGTGGAACAACTGGATAAACTTTTCGTTCAACAATTAGGTCTTCTTCTAGCTCACGTAATTGATTAACAAGCATTCTTTGAGTAATGCCTATGGCCAAATCTTTTGCGATGCGAATGATTCATATGGGAATTGACGCCTAGGCTTGTTATTGTTATTTAAGCTGGTGATATTGATAATATCTCATCAACAATAACTTTAGTTTTATTACTAATACATTTTCCAATATAGGTAATCCTAATTGTTGGTTGATAATTCATGAAGAAAAAATTAGATAATACAATAGAACTCTTAGCCTGGATAATAACTTCAATATTATTGATAAAGTTTGTACCAAGAAAAAGGATTCGTGAAGCAATAGTTTCGTTCTTATTTAAACAAGTAATTACATGGCTCGTTGGTTTACTAGTAGTAGAGAAGGATTTAATTTCCTATCCTAATCGTTTGTTTTTCAAAAAAACAATAAAATCTAGTTTCACTTTTGAATACTTTGTATATCCGGGTTTATGTGCATTGTTTAATTTGTATTATCCTGAAAATAAACCCAAAATATTAAAAGTCCTTTATTACAGTTTTCATACCTCGATAATAACGATCTTTGAAATTATTGCAGTTAAATATACTAACCTAATTAAGTACAATAAATGGAAATGGTATTGGAGTTTTATAACAATGTATATGAGCTATTTTCTATCACGTATTTTTCAAAGATGGTTTTTCAGAATAACTATAAAATAGGGTACACAAACTATGCTTCGACAGACCTTTACCTAATATCAATTTGAACTGATTTTTTATGCTCCCTCTACTTTTTGGGCTAAATAAACTATCAGAAAAATTACATATGCGCTATATTAATGGCTGCTATCTTTGCATTTATTTCAAAACCATTATGGTAAAAATTGGTATATCTAGAATGTACGGGAGTATTAATTACTTTCATTTATTTAATTGTTA
>NZ_JBLUOI010000056.1:0-32985 GCF_048059995.1 Metabacillus sp. YM-086
TTTTTGGGATTTTGACGGATTAAGCATCGGTTTTTCCCTATTTATGGATGATGCGAATGGATTTATACTGTCTACTTATGCAAAAGCATACAAAAGTAATGAATGTGTATGCTTTTTTCACCTAACTACTAAAAAACGTATAACGATAAACAATACCATTTGACTAGTTTAGTCATTCGTCAGATATAAACGGAACCGTCATGACCAGACAGATTCTATTCATAAAAAAGGTGCAGGTATAATACCCCTTCCCAAAATAAAAAGGCCCTACAATAATGTAAGTCCTTCGTGTCATCATGCTTCTGTTTTATAAGCATGGTATGTATAGTAAAGTGTAACATCCTGTGTTCTCATATCATTTACAATGTCAGTATAGTTGTTGGTCATGCTTGTGATTGTGTCTTCTAAGTATTCTAGAATAAGAGTATGATTTTTGTGTTGATCCATCATTTCTTTATTGATGGCATCTACTAGGTCTCCATTTTGTGTTTCCATTTCGTTTTTCATGAATGTGGTAAAATCTGTGCTTAAACCTCGTATTTCACTAATTGTATTTTTGAGAATAGTGGCTTTATAACTTAGTTCCTTTGAATCTGCAAAATGATGGCTTATTGTAAAAGAACCCATATTGCGTTAACCTCCATATTGATAATCAAACATTTTTGCTATTTTTTCTTCTTCTGAAAACAATTCTTCGATGGAATCTCTTATTTTCTTCACAAGTACCTTTTCTTTTTCGATTTCTCCTTCGATTGTTTCAATCATATGTGAGAACGATTCATTTATTTTTGATGGGAAAGGAAAAAGCTGTTCATTTACATTAATTGTTGTTAGAGTATAATAGCCGCCAGCAGGGTTCCATAAGGTCCTATATAATAGGTAGGAATACTGACTTGGATTCGATTCCATCGTATGGATCTTTGTCACAATCTCTCGTTGTCGATTTTGATAATCCTCCAAATACTCAATATCAAATAATGCTTTTAATTTTTTTACATTGCTTTCTTTTTCCTCAGTGATGGAGAGGCCTTTTTGATAAATACGAACAGATGAGGAAATATTGACTTTTATCTCACCGCTGCCGCTTGGCGACATGTACATATCATTATTTTTGTAGCTAATATTTTTATTCACAGCTAGTGCATTAATAACAGCATCAAGTCCATGTGCATGAGCACTCACACTGAAATGTTCCATAAAACTTGTATCGACATTTTTTAATCCTTCAAATGCTTCTTGAATATCACTTATTTCTGATTGGATTTTTTGAAAAGCAGTAACAATCTCTATGATCTCTTCTATTTGACTTTTTGGATCTTTGGAGTTCAACGCTAAAAGAAGCGAAGGATCTAATGATTCATCAATTGTCGTTTGAATGGCGACTAAACTAGTTTCAATTTCTTTTATATATGAGACGATTTCATCCTTTTCTATCTGACTAATAAAACCAACATCAACAAAAGCCTGGAGAATTGGGTCAAGATTTTCATATAAAACTTTCACACTTCTAATTACCTCAGGCAATTTCTTAGTCATTTCAATGATCATCGGAACAGCTTTCACAATAAGCTCTGTTATGTTACCAATTGTTTGAAAAAGCCCATGAAGCAGCTCATTTTGAAAATTAATATTCGTACCAACTACATCAAAGGGAAGTGTGATCGATTCCTTTACAACTGACCAAAAATTATCTGCCTCGGTAATATCAGTAAATGGCTTCCCTAAATCATTCATTGACTTCTGAACCTTCTCAACCGTTTCAGAAAAATCACTTTGAGCATTAAGAACAGAATCAACAACAGCAGGATTAAAGCCAGTAAGCTCTTTTATAAACCCATCAAACCCTTCATTATTATATGTCGTTGAATAGTTTGAAAGAAACATTTGAATCGTTCGCAAATCTTTATCAGGAATTTTATCGACTAACTCACGAATGCCAGAAAATATAGGATCTGTATCAAGAAAGCCATCACGGCCTCCTATTTCAAGAAATCCCCTAACACTACTCGCTCCGTAAAGCATATCCTCTTCAGCTGTAAGATGATGAATGGTTGTTTCGTCGATTTTATTTTTGTAGTATTCTTCGGTGAAGGCTTTTAGTTCGTCGGGTGGGATGGTGTAGATGTCTTGTTCAGTTGTCAATCTATATTTAAGATTTAATTCTCTTCTAAATTTTGCATCTAATAAATATAGTTGGTATGAAGTAGGTGCTGCATCATTTATTGCATATACTTGTTTAAAGGTTAATTTATCACTTCCACTTGACAATAATTGTAACAGTGTTATGTTATTTCCACCTAACGAGTGACCATATCCATATTTTTCAAGTTTAGGTAGTTTGTTATTATTATTTTGAATAATAAGATTTACAGCATCATCGAATGTCCTAGCATCTGTGTATTGATTGTCTGTACCACCTACAAAAATTCCAATTAAATTATAAGTCCAATCAATTGGTCTCCAAGTGTTTTTTTCACCTAGCTCACTTCCTCTAGTTATTGTTATTGCTTGATTAATACCTTCTTTAACATTCTGAATATGTATTATGGTTCCATCAAACCCACTATCTGAATTAACCTTTCTAAAATCTTTTAGAAAATCATCAGAACGATATATATCAATATCAGCTGTTAATTCTCTACCAGTTTCTTCATAATAAATACGTTTAATTTCACTTATTACTTCAATTTCTGTTAAATTTTCATATTCTAAGTCCATAATTCTTGCTCTAATAATGTTAGTATTGAAGATTTCTTCATTGCTCATCTTTACTCCCCTATCCATCTGCTCTGAATGTTACATTCTTCATTTGAATTAGAGCTTTCTCTTCCTCCACTTTTGGATCTATCTTACACACTCTATTTATTTCATCAAAACAATTTGCTGTAAATATATATTCAATTCCTTTTTTACTATCTTTTGAGACAATATAACTAAAGTAATTGTATGATGTTACACTTTCATTTACTGTTCCAATTTTATCTTCAAGTTTTGCATAGTAAATTATAGTTTTGTTTGTTTCTATTTTTTCATACTCTCCATTGTATCCAACTGAAGAACTTAGCATATTTAAACTAGTCTCAATTAGACTGTCACCGTAGGTTGTATATGTTGTACTGAAGGCATAACTATAATTTTTTTCTTCATCTATTTCGGAAAATAATATTTTTTCAAAACCACTTTTATTTCTTTGATAAAATGGAGGCCCATCCGTTGTTGCATTTTTAGGCCAAAGCATAGAATATCCACCTGTTTTTGACTTAAATAAGTAGTATCCTTCTTTGACTTCCTCCGGTGAATCTAACAAACTACGAGTAAACTCATCCTGAAAAGCCGCTGTATTTGGTAATTCCTTAGAATCCGCTTCTTTTTTCATACTGCATCCTCCTGTAAATACCAGAGTAAAAATAAGGGTATAAATTAGCCATGATCGCATTAGTGTGACCCCTTTCGATTTCCTTGAACACTCCATTATTATCATATTTTTCCATATGGATACAATAAAGAATTGGAATTTTTTAAAATTGGGGAGATATTTACTATTTGAGGTATAGGTATGATGTATTATAGGTGGATCATTTTTACTAGTTAGGAATAAGGGGAGCGTATTATTATCTATGTACATTATTCTTCATAAATACAAATAAAACGGTTACATTTTGTGTTTCCGTTATCATTTTGAAATCGATTTTCATAATCTTTGCTCCAGAAATAAAGAATTAGCAGTATTTCATTACTCTACCTCAATTCATCTTTATTGAATTTTACTGATTTCATATAATGTAAAGCCTTCTCTTCTTCCTTTTCAACATCTACATCACAACTAGGCTTAGCCTTATCTATGCATTGCGCTGTATATATATATTCTAAGCCTTTCTGACTTTCTTTCGATAAAATATATCCAAAATAAAAATAGGCTGTTGAATTTTCCAAAGGTTCTTCATATTTTGCATAGTAAATACGATTTTTGTCTGTTTCTATCTTCTCGTACTCGTCATAGTAACCTACTGAACTGCTTAATAAGTTAAGACTAGATTCAATTGCACTTTCACCGTATGTTGAATAAGTTGTGCTAAAAGAGTATCTATAGTTTTCTTTTTCATTTGTTTCATAAAAAATAATTTTTTCAAAACTATCTTTTGTTCTCTGATAAAATGGTGGTCCATCAGTTACCGCATTTTTAGGCCAAAGCATAGAATATCCACCTGTTGCTGATTCTAATAAATAGTGCCCTTCTTCGACTTCTTCAGTGGAATCTAACAAGCTACTTGTAAACTCATCTTGAAAAGCCGCTGTTTTGGGCAATTCCTTCTCCATACTACATCCTCCTGTAAGTACCATAGTAAAAATAAGTGCACAAATTAGCCATGATCGCATTAGTGTGACTCCTTTCGATTTCCTTGAACACTCCATTATTATCATGTATTTCCAGATAATATCAATAAAAAATACCTGGCACTTCTATTCACTCTTTATTGAATTTTACAGATTTCATATAATGTAAAGCCTTCTCTTCTTCCTTTTTTATTTCAATATTACAATTAGACTTGGAGTAATCAATACATTCAGCTGAGTATATATACTCTAATCCTTTCTGACTTTCTTTTGAAGTAATGTAACTAAAGAAGAAGTAACCTGTTGCACCTTCATAAGATTTTTCAGATTTTGCAAAGTAAATATGAGTTTTGTCTGTTTCTATTTTTTTGTATTCGCCAAAGTAACTTACTCCACTACTTAAAAGGTTAAGACTGGAATCAATTGCACTCTCACCATATGTTGAATAAGTTGTGCTAAAAGAGTATCTATAATTTCCTTTTTCATTTCTATCATAAAAAATAATTTTTTCAAAACTATCTTTTGTTCTTTGATAGAATGGTGGACCATCTGTTACAGCATTTTTAGGCCAAAGCATAGAATATCCACCTGTTTTTGACTTAAATAAGTAGTATCCTTCTTTGACTTCCTCCGGTGAATCTAACAAACTACGAGTAAACTCATCCTGAAATGCTGCTGTATTTGGTAACTCCTTAGTATCTGCTTCTTTTTTCATACTACATCCTCCGGTAAATACCAGAGTAAAAATAAGGGCATAAATTAGCCATGATCGCATTAGTGTGACTCCTTTTCGATTTCCTTGAAACACTCCATTATGATTATATTTTCCAAGAATCATTAGATCTTCACTTTTAAAGAGCATAATCGTTCCATCAAAGCCACTATCTATATTAATTTTCCTATGTTTTTTAGGACGATAAATGGAAACATTTGTTGCTAGCTCTACTCAGTTTCTTCAAAATAATACGCTTTATTTCACTTTCTAGTTCGATTTCGTTTAGATTTTCATATTCTAAATTCATAATTCTAGGTCTAAGAATATTAGTGTTAAACAATTCTTCATTATTCATTTTTTCACCTACTTTCCTCAACATCAAAAGTAACATTTTTCATATAATTTAATGCCTTTTCTTCTTGTTCGCTAACATTTATGTTACAATTTCCGTTCGACTCATCTAAGCATTTAGCGATATAAACATATTCTAATCCCTTTTGACTTTCTTTAGAGACAATATAACTGAAAAAACGATAGGAAGTTGTACTCCTTCCTTCAGCTTCGAGTTTTTTCTGGGATTTAGCATAATAAATTCGAGTTTTACTTGTTTCAATTTTTTGAAACTCGCCATTGTATCCTATTGAAGAGCTTAAAAGACTTAAGCTAGAATCAATTACACTATCACCATAAGTTGTATATGTCGTACTAAAAGAATAATGATAATTTTCTATTTCATTTAGTTCATCAAATAAAATTTTTTCATAACCATCTTTATTTCTTTGATAAAAAGGAGGTCCGTCTGTTACTGCATTTTTAGGCCAAAGCATAGAATATCCACCTGTTTTTGACTTAAATAAGTAGTGTCCTTCTTTGACTTCCTCCGGAGAATCTAACAAACTACGAGTAAACTCATCCTGAAACGCAGCTGTAATTGGTAATTCCTTAGAATCTGCTTCTTTTTTCATACTACATCCTCCTGTAAATACCAGAGTAAAAATAAGGACATAAATTGGCCATGTTCGCATTAGTAGTGTGACCCCTTTCGATTTCCTTGAACATTCCATTATTATCATATTTTTACAGATGGACATAATAAAGAATTGGGACTTTTTAATCTTTATAAGGAATTTTATCGAGTAACTTATGCAATCCAGAAAAAACCTCTTCGGTAGTGAGATGATGAATGATTGTTTCGTCGCTAGTAATATTAGTATTGAGATTTCTTCATTGCTCTTCTTTACTCCCCTATCCATCTGTTCTGAATGTTACATTCTTCATTTGAATTAGTGCTTTCTCTTCCTCCACTTTTGGATCTATGTTACATACGCTATTTAGTTCAGCAAAACAATTTGCTGTAAATATATATTCGATTCCTTTTTTACTATCTTTTGAGACGATATAACTAAAGTAATTGTATGAAGTTACCATTTCATTTTCTGTTCCAATTTTATCTTCAAGTTTTGCATAGTAAATGATAGTTTTGTCTGTTTGTATTATTTCATATTGTCCATTGTATCCAACTGAAGCACTTAGCATATTTAAACTAGTCTCAATTAGACTTTCACCGTAGGTTGTATATGTTGTACTGAAGGCATAATTATAATTTTCTTCTTCATCTATTTCAGAAAATAAGATTTTTTCAAAACCATTTTTGTTCCTTTGATAAAATGGAGGTCCATCCGTTGTTGCATTTTTGGGCCAAAGCATAGAATATCCACCTGTTTTTGACTTAAATAAGTAGTATCCTTCTTTGACTTCCTTCGGTGAATCTAACAAACTACGAGTAAATTCATCCTGAAATGCTGCTGTATTTGGTAATTCCTTAGAATCTGCTTCTTTTTTCATGCTACATCCTCCTGTAAATACCAGATTAAAAATAAGGGCATAAATTAGCCATGATCGCATTAGTGTGACCCCTTTCGCTTTCTTCGAACACTCCATTTTTCATCATGGTTAAAGATGCTTACAATAAGAAATGGCATTCTCATTTTGGTACTTCTATTTATCCGTATTAAATTTTACTGATTTCATATAATGTAAAGCTTTGTCTTCTTCTTTTTCAATATCTATATCACAATTAGACTGAGACTCATCCAAGCATTGCGCTGAATAAACAAATTCTACCCCTCTCTGACTTCCTTTCGAAGCAATGTAAGAAAAGAATCTGTAAGATGTAGAATTTGTTAATTTTGCTTGGGATCTCGCAAAGTAAATACGAGTATTTTCTGTTCCTATTTTTTCATATTCTCCATTGTAACGAACTGAATCACTCAAAATACCTAGGCTGGATTCAATTACACTTTCGCCATATGTTGAATATGTACTACTAAATGAATATCTATAATTTCCTTTTTCATTTGTTTCATAAAAAATAATTTTTTCAAAGCTATCTTTTGTTCTTTGATAGAATGGTGGTCCGTCTGTTACCGCATTTTTAGGCCAAAGCATAGAATATCCACCTGTTTTTGACTCGAATAAATAGTGTCCATCTTCAACTTCCTCCGGAGAATCTAACAAACTACGAGTAAATTCATCCTGAAATGCTGCTGTATTTGGTAATTCCTTAGAATCTGCTTCTTTTTTCATACTACATCCTCCTGTAAATACCAGGGTACATACTAGGACATATATTACTAGTGATCGCATTTGAGGGTTCCCCTTTCCCTTGAACACTCCATTATTATCATATTTTTCCAGAAGGATACAATATAGAAATGGATTTCCTGAAAAATAGGGAATAATATACTATTCGTAATATTGGTGCCAAGTACCGTATGTAATTCTTTTTAACTAGTGCGAGCATGAATGTCTACATCTACATTTATTTATATAGCCAAAGGAATACACCTCTTTTGTCGTACAGAGTTTTATCCTGTCTACTCATCACCTAAATGAATACCCCTAAATCTACAAAAAAAGAGCAACTATCATAGTTACTCTTTTGACCCTTGTTATTTTTCTAAAATATATTCAACGATTTCTTCGAGGGTTAACCGGTCCATGTGATGAACAGAAATGTCGTTTCTTGTTAAATCACTTTCTAGGCTAAGAAAATGGTTCGTTACCACTTCAGTTGATGTGCTATTAATCGTGTTCACACTCACAATATGAGGATGATTTTTCAACTCATTTGGTAGTTCAGTAACCCACACTCTCGCCCATTTGTCATGAATTTCATCTTTTTCAAAAGAATGAAGAATGTTTCCTTTTTCTACTATTGTAATATAATCACAGATTTGTCTTACATCGTCCATATTGTGAGTTGCCAAAACAATGCTTTTCTCTCCGTCCTCCATATAGTGAATCAAATCTTCTTTTAGCTTTCTTTGTGACACAATATCAAGGTTTGCTGAAGGTTCGTCTAATAAAAGGATATCTGGGTTATGACAGATTGAAAATACAAATTCTATTTTCTTTTTCGTCCCTTTCGAACATTTACCATATTTCTCATTTTCGTTAATGTTATATCTGTTGATGAAATGAGAATAACGATCATGATCCCAATTTGGATACCAACGAGAAACCAGTTTGGCAAGATCTTTCACTTTATGCGAGGAGAATGGATCAAATAAATCACCTGTGTACCCTATTCTTCTCTTTAGTTCAGCTTCATTTTCGATCATTTTTTCTCCAAAAACAGTGATCGTACCTGCTTCTTTTTGCAAAATATTCATTAGCAATCTAAAAAATGTGCTCTTACCGGATCCATTTCCACCTAATAACGCCACAGCTGTTCCTTTTTCCAAGCTGAAATTAAGAGGACCTAGCTTAAAATGTTTAAACTTCTTTTCTAATCCTTTTACTTCTAAAACTGAGGTATTCATCTTTCATTCCCCCATCTAAAAATCTTTTAACACATCTTCAAAAATAACCCGAAGCTCTTCCTTTGTTGCCCCTAATTGCATTCCTTGTTCGATTGCTTTCTGTAGTGCGTCATAGACAACTTTTTCCTTTGTTTCTTTTTTATGTGGTTCCTCTATTTCTCTAACAAACGTCCCTTTACCCTGGACAGTTTTAATATATCCACTTGTTTCAAGGTTTTGGTAGGCTCTTCTTGTTGTAATCACACTGCATGATAGGTCACCGGCCAATACTCTAATAGATGGCAGAGGAGTCCCAGGTGGTAGCTGGCCACCAACAATTAATGTTTTTAGCTGGTATTCGATTTGATGATAAATGGGCTCTCGACTATCCTCTGATACACGAATAGGAAGCTTCATGCTACTCCTCCATCCTATAAATAATCCTTAGTAGATAAGCGTTTTGTTAACAAAGTATGCCATAAAACGCAACCTACCATTCCAATGATAAGAAAGAGAAAGGCAATTGGCCAACCAATATTGATTGAGAGGAGGATGGTGTATTCAACAATTCCTTTTTCAACAAATGAATAAAAAAGATAAAAGACAAATACTAGTAGAAAGATTAAGATATAAGGAAAAAGATGCAGCACCTTTCCATTAGTACCATACTCCAAATAAGTGTGAGCTCCTCCTAAAGACAGAGCATAGCCTAACCAAATGACGATAAATACAAGGTATTCACTTATAGTGAGATACTCAAATAAACGATCTGGCAGTAAAAACGTAATCGTCGTATAAAATACGATGCTCAGCAGAAATAACGTCATAAGCATCAAAATCGTCCGACTTAAAGCAAGAACCTTAATTGGAATTGGAAGAGAACGATAAACAGCCATGCGCTTACTAAAAGGATCTTCTTTGATTGTCTTATAGTTCAAATATGGCCCAGACATAAAGATCGTTGCTAATACTGGTGTAAACACAATAAACATAAAATCACTAAGAAAAAATCTGTCATTCATTCTTTCGATATCCAGTACATTCATAATCGATTGTTCTAGACTAAGAGATGATATACCCGCGAATAGGATAGTGGCTAAAATGGAAGCTCCTAGCTGAAGCTTATTAAACTGAAATTCTTTAAGAGCTAGCCAAAGGGCATCTTTAAACAATTTCATCTCTCCTTTCTATCAAATTACAAATCAATTTTTCTCAATTAACTCTTTAAAAAAGCCTTTGTCCTCATAGCCTAAGAAATCTACACCAAAATGAGATAATACCGCAAACACTATGCCCCACACGACAATACTAGCAACCATCCAGATCGACGTTTTTTTCTTTGTCCCACCAAATGAAAGACTCATAAAAGCAGTTAGGTGACTTCCAACAAATAATGGCCCAATGAAGGCTAAACCAGGTAAACCGTATTTTTTCCATAAACTTTGAGCACGTAATGCCCTTTTACTTGGATTTTTCTCCTCACCTTCACCTTTTCTTTTTCTTCTCCACTCTTTAATTTTGTTCACAAAAAGGATGAGCAATAAAACTGTTAAGATGTTACCGAATAATGCGATTAATATGGAAGGCACTGCTGGTAATCCAGCGATAATCGCTAACGCAATCACTCCGTACCCTTCAAAAAATGGGACTGCAGCCAATACAAAAACGACTAAATATGCCCAAAGCAACTCCATGAATTCCATAATAAAAAATCCCCCAATACTGTTATGGTGTGTATATCTATATATACACTTTAACACCACAACAAACAAAACACAAGGAAAACCAGAGGGTTTGCTTTAAGAACCAGAGGGACAGGTCCCTTGTCCCTCAATTTATATGAACTCTAAACACCAGATTCTCTTCAAACATCTCTTCTTACAATCATTTAACATCGCAAAAAAAATCTAGAAGAAGCTAATATCGTCCTTAAGTTAAATTTTCACAGTTAAACACTTTATACACCATCTATTAATAAAAAAAGCTTCCTAAATGTCTAGTTCCCATTTAGAAAGCTTCATAATTTCATAATCTTTTAAAAGGTTCGGACTTTCCCTCGACTATACACAACTTTCAACCTTTAAAAAATACGTCTCTCCCACCCATTTACCTTAGCGATAGCTTCTATATAATAATAATCACCATAAATAAGCGATACATTAATATTCTCATTAGCCGGCTTATGACCTGTTCCTTCGACTAGAATGCCCTGATGCTCTGGCTGATCCCAAGTCGCATAATTCTCAGTTAAAGAAGCTAAAATGTTTGTTGCAGCATCTGCATATAGTCGTTTTTCATTACTAGGTACCACTTCTGCAATTTCTAATAAACCTGAAGCGGCAATTGCAGCTGCAGAACTATCTCTAGGTTCATTTTCTAGTGAATTCAAGCGGAAATCCCAATAAGGAACATAATCTTCTGGTAAACCTGCGATAAAGTGATGCGCGACCCGTTTGGCTGCATGTAAATAACGAGCATCTCCTGTATGGCGGTATGTATTAGCAAATCCATATAATGCCCATGCATTGCCCCTACTCCACGCTGAATCTGGTGCGTTACCTTGACCACCAATCGATTCGATAAAATCACCTGATACAGGATCAAATGATAAAATATGACAAACCGATCCATCTTCTCTTATTCCATGCTTCAATATAGTGTCCGCATGAAGAGTTGCAATCTGTTTATATCGAGGATCTCCAGTTACACGGCTTGCCCAGAATAATAACGAAAGATTCATCATGCAATCAATAATTGCCCAGCCGATTTTATCGCCGTTCCATGCGCGGATAAATTGTCCGGCCGGATTAAAGCGTCCCGCTAAATAGTTGGCTGCTTCCAACCCTATCTCAAAGCTACTTTCGCTTTTAAGAATGTTATGTTTCATCACTGCAGTTAATAAAAACTGAAAGCCTACATCATGATCAAATTTATTAGGATATTCGGAAAAGCATGTTTGTAATTCCTCATCCCAATGCATCGCAGCATCCTTAAACTTTTCGTTGTCAGTCATATCATATAGTACCCACAATATTCCCGGCCAAAAGCCTGATGTCCACCAAACATGGGGCATATCATCATAAACTCCATCCGCTCTCGCAACATGTGGTGATTTCTCGCCAATTTGCTCAACCATACGCTCAACTTTTACTTCAAGCTTCTTTACTAGCTCTTGTTCATTTAATTTGTACATACAAGCTATCCCTCCATTTAAATGATACATAAAGTATACTCGCGTAATTTGACTGAAAGTTGTTTTATGATAGCTAATAATATTAATCTGTTGTTCTATTAGTGGGACAAGGGGTCTCGTTCTTTGTCAATCATGCTCCATGAACACACATCAATTCTTAAACTCATCTAACCTTGCAAAAAATTCAATCAGAAACTCATAAAATAACTTTTCTGTTGGTAAAAGTACTCGGTCTTTAGGTGTAATGACTCCAACAGTTCTAGTCACATTTGGTTCAGCTAACGGGATTTTGACCGTTGATCGCGGCAGGCTATCAACCAATGTGACTTCTGGCATAAGAGTAACCCCTAACCCTGCGGAAACAAGTCCCTTCAACGCATCAATATCATCTCCTTCAAAAGCAACATTCGGCTTAAAACCAAGATTTTGACACGCATTAACGACCATATCGCGAAAAACAAATCCTTTTGGTAATAACACAAAAGGCTCGTCCACAAGTTCTAGTAGTTTTATCGACTTTTTGTTTGCAAGACGATGATTAATGGGCAACAATGCCACGACATTTTCTGTAAATAATGCTTTTCGTTGAATTTTCTTTTCATCTTGAGGTAAAGGCCCGATCAGCGCAAGATTAAAATCCCCTTTTACTACACCTTCGATTAAATCACGATAAAGGGCTTGTTTAAGCTGAAACTTAGCCTCTGGATAACGTATGCGAAATGCATAAATCACTGTTGGTAATGTGTACGCGGCTAAACTAATCGGAAATGTAATCCTGATCGTTCCTTTCTCAGGATCTAAATATTCCTCAACCTCTCGTCTCGCTTCATCCACGACATTCATGGCATGCTTCATTCGCTCATAGAATATTTTGCCAATCGGCGTTAAATGAACTCTTCTCCCTTCCCTAATAAATAAATCAACACCAAGCTCACTTTCTAAATTAACAATTTGTCTGCTTACAGAAGATTGGGCAACATGTAAAGAATCTGCAGCTTCTGTTACATGCTCACGATTAGCAACCTCCATAAAATATCGGATTTGTCTAAAATCCATTCTGTATCCTCCTTTATTCATTCATGCAAAAAACGCATTAATATTATCGTTTCTTTATATTGATTCGATTAATTCTTTAATTATAAAATATTTCATAATACCAAGTTTGTAAATATGAAGAATAATTTGAAAATAAATATTAGGGGAGTTATAGATGAAAACAATGGAAAAAAATCAAGAATTGTATACTAAAAGTGTTCAGCAATATGTAGATCAAGTATTTGAAACGGTTAAAAAGCGAAATCCAAATGAAAGTGAATTTCATCAAGCTGTCAAAGAAGTATTCGATTCTTTAAAACCAGTTCTTGCGAAGAATCCAGAATATATGAAGCAAGGCATACTTGAAAGAATCGTTGAACCGGAAAGAGTGATCTCTTTCCGTGTACCATGGGTCGATGATCAAGGAAATGTAAAAGTAAACCGTGGATTCCGTGTTCAGTACAGTAGTGCAATTGGTCCGTATAAAGGCGGATTAAGATTTCATCCTTCTGTAAATGCGAGCATTATTAAATTTTTAGGCTTTGAACAAATCTTTAAAAACTCCTTAACAGGTCAACCTATCGGCGGAGGTAAAGGTGGCGCTGACTTTGACCCTAAAGGAAAATCTGATGGAGAAATCATGCGTTTTTGTCAAAGCTTTATGACAGAACTAAGCAAATACATTGGACCTAATACAGACGTTCCAGCTGGTGACATTGGTGTTGGTGCTAGAGAAATCGGCTATTTGTTTGGGCAATACAAAAAAATTCGCGGTGGATATGAAGCTGGTGTTTTAACAGGAAAAGGCATTGGATATGGCGGAAGCTTAGCTCGTAAAGAAGCAACAGGATATGGAACTGTATACTTTGTTGAAGAAATGCTACAGGACCAGAATTTAAGCTTTCGAGGCAGTACAGTTGTTGTTTCAGGTTCTGGAAATGTATCAATTTATGCGATGGAAAAAGCGATGCAGCTAGGAGCTAAAGTTGTCGCATGTAGTGATTCCAATGGCTATATTTATGATAAAAACGGAATTAACTTAGACACAGTGAAACGCTTAAAAGAAGTGGAACAGAAACGCATTAGTGATTATGTAGCGTATCATCCTGAAGCGATATATACAGAAAATTGTTTTGGCATTTGGACGGTTCCTTGTGATATTGCCCTACCTTGTGCCACACAAAATGAAATTGATTCAACATCTGCTGAGCTATTAGTTTCTAACGGTGTAAAAGCTATAGGTGAAGGTGCAAATATGCCTTCAACATTAGAAGCGGTTGAGATCTTCCTAGAAAACAACGTACTATTCGCCCCTGCAAAAGCAGCAAATGCTGGAGGTGTTTCTGTTTCAGCATTGGAAATGGCACAAAACAGCGCCAGATTATCCTGGTCGTTTGAAGAGGTTGATTCCAAATTACAGGATATTATGAAAAACATCTATCTTAATAGTAAAAAAGCTGCTCAAGATTACGGCACTCCGGGCAATCTTGTCGTTGGAGCGAATATCGCCGGCTTTGTAAAAGTAGCTGATTCGATGATTGAGCAAGGTGTAATTTAATTTTGACTTTTGTAGTCATGCACTTCATCATTTAGATGCGATGGAATGCATGACTTTATTCATTTCTACACCCTTCTTACCTCTAAAATACCTCATATATTTAACAAACAGAAATTTTCCCTTTAGAAAGCAAAGTTGTTAATGTTACACTAGAAAGGTAGTAAATGGAAATTTCAAGAAATGAGGATTTTATATGGAAGAAGTTATTTTAACAATTAATGATCTAAAGAAAAATTATGGTGTGAAAACCGTCTTAAATGGAGTGTCTTTTCAAGTAAAACGAGGCGAAATCATTGGGTATATTGGCCCGAATGGCGCTGGGAAAAGTACAACCGTTAAAATCATGCTTGGGATTGAAGATGATTATTCTGGTGAAGTCAACATTTTTGGCCATGATCTCTCAGATGGGAAAATGGAGTATAAAAGAAAAATAGGCTATGTTCCCGAGATTGCTGAGCTTTATGATAATTTAACTGGTCATGAATATTTAACCTTTATTGGTGAACTATACGGTCTTGACTATGATCTTGCAGAATACAAGTCAAAAAGCTTAATGGAGCTCTTTGGTATTGGCGAGGTCTATCATTCTCGTATTTCTTCTTACTCAAAAGGAATGCGACAAAAGCTCTTAATTATTTCTAGCTTATTACATAATCCTGAGCTGTTATTTTTCGATGAACCAATCAATGGCTTGGATGCAAATAGTGTGATGATTTTCAAAGAAATTATGACTCAGCTAGCAGCACAAGGAAAAACCATTTTTTACTCTTCTCATATTATGGACGTGGTCGAAAAAATAAGCAGCCGAATTATTCTCCTACATGATGGAAAGATTGCCGCTGACGGTACTTTTGATGAGTTAAAACAAAAAAATACTGAAGGTTCACTTGAACAAATTTTCAACGAACTTACAGGATTTAGTGAGCATAAAGAGCTTGGCTCACGATTTGTATCCGTTGTAAGGGAGATGTAAGCATGAAGGATTTTCGCACATTAAAACTATTGGATAAGCTAGAAAAACTGTTTACCAGCTTTGGTGTAGATTACCAGATCATGAGAAAAATACTCCAAATAAAGCTAACAATGGATGGCCGGCGTGTTCCGACGATTTTCTCGCAAAATGCCAAGAAAAAAGGAAAAGAAAACAGCAATCAATATATAAGCTCCCTTTGGATTTATGTGTTATTCGGCTTGTTTTTAGTAATATTTGTGTTGATGGAAGAAAATTATCTTTTTCAAATGAGTCTCTTCTACGGAATTTTCACCTTTATTATCATGACATCGATGATATCCGATTTTTCTTCTGTTTTACTAGATATTCGCGACCGTAATATATTGTTCCCAAAGCCTGTTGACCGAAGAACAATCAGTACAGCGAAAATGGTTCATGTGATGATTTACTTATCTTTTCTTACCATCGCGCTTGTGGGACTTCCTTTAATTATTGGACTGATTAAAAATGGCATCTTGTTTTTTCTTGTTTCTTTGATGAATGTAATTCTACTTAACCTGTTAGTCGTTGGGCTCACAGCACTTCTTTATTTGTTTATTTTACGGTTCTTTGATGGCGAAAAATTAAAAGATATCATCAATTATGTTCAAATCGGACTGTCACTTGCCATGATGGTTGGCTATCAATTACTAGTTCGTTCCTTTGAATTAATTGACTTAACGATTTCACTTGATCCACAGTGGTGGCATGTTTTAATCTTTCCGATGTGGTATGGAGCCATGATGGAAATGGTGATGAATGGTGTTTATCAGCCATTTTATCTACTCTTTTCAGCTTTTGGGGTTCTAGTTCCTCTTCTATCAATATGGCTTTATGTGAAGTTTAATCCGACTTTTGAGCAAAGCCTTCAAAAGCTTGTTTATCAGGGAAAAGCGAAGGTGAAAAAACGTAGTAAACTTAAACAATGGATCCTCAGTATAATTTGTCGCTCACATGAGGAAAAAACATTTTTTAAATTTGCTAGTTTAATGATGAAAAATGAACGAGACTTTAAATTAAAGGTTTATCCTTCTTTGGGGTTCTCAGTGGTGATTCCTTTCATTTTTATCTTTAGTGGTTTTGAAAATGATTTGGATTCTTTAGCTAGCAGTAAATCTTATCTCTCTATTTATTTTAGCTTGATTATTATCCCAACGATCATGCTACTCTTGAAGTATTCAGGAAAATACAAAGGTGCTTGGATTTATGGAGTTGCTCCGATCGATGGATTAAAACCACTTTTTAGTGGGACCATTAAGGCGTTTCTCTTTAACTTATACTTACCGATCTACCTTCTTCTAAGTGTATTATTTATTGCTTTATTCGGAGTGAGAATTCTGCCTGATCTTTTCGTTGTTTTTATTAACTCCTGTTTATATGCTGTGATCTGTTTTATGTTTATTAAACAAGCTCTTCCCTTTTCGGAATCCTTTGATGACAGTAATCAAACTGGTAACGGTTTACTAATCTTCGGATTAATGCTGTTTGCTGGACTATTTGCGGGTATACATTTTATCTCGACTTTGGTTTCTTATGGGATTTATGTGTACTTGGTGGTTGTGCTTCTGTGTTTCGTATTAATTTGGAGGAAGGCTTTTGATGTGACGTGGGAGGAGGTTCGGTCTTGAAATATAAACTATAAATGATCATTTATTTTTGTATAGTAATTCGTACAAGTAATAAAAAGCAATTTGGCAGTAAATTTGCAAATGCTTGGAGACAATTATACTCCGAGCATTTTTTATACCAAGATAAGCACCCGATTGAGTGATTTCTAAATCTTAAAGAATCGCTAGGAAATAAGCAACTAAAATAAGCGGAGAATTTCCTTTTATTGAGGAAATAGCATGAAAAATTGATTAAATAAACGGAAAGCCTCCGCCTATTTAAACAAAAAAGATGAAAAATGACCATTTTACTTTACTTAACCGGAAAAATTCCGCTTATATCCCAAAATCGAGTCCCATTCTTCTGTCTAACAGGAAAAACTCCGCTTAAAGCCAGGGGGACAGGTTCCTTGTCCCAAAACATTGTAAAAGACTTAGATGCTTAATAGGAATTAAGGTTATCCTCTGTCTTCCAGTGGGCTTTTAATGTAGATTCCTCGTCAATCACCCACAACATTTCTTATACTTTTTCCCACTTCCGCAAGGACACGGGTCATTTCTACCGACTTTTATTTCTTCTACACGTTTGCTATTGTTCTTATTTCCTGGTAAAGCTTGTAGATTCTTCTTTTCTACTTCAGATAATTCTGTCGAGGTGTGGCCTTTGAGAAACCATTCTCTTGTGTTGTTCATGAGAAAAACAACATTATCTATTAATTTATGAAGCGTCTCCTTATTTTCAAATTCAAGCATTCTACTTAAATATTGTAGAACATCATTCGGAGAATCACCGTTCTTTGTTGCATATACGCACTCTTCTGCAAGTTGATAAGCAGCTGCCTTATCGATTTTGAAGTTTTCTGTTAGAAAGCTAACTAATTGAGCATAACCTTTATTTCGCTCAACAAACTTATATTCACCAGCTGTTAAAAGTTGATCTTTTGTCAACGGATAAAACGGAAGACTCTTTCTCGAGTTGTGTTCCTGCAACACTTTCTTTGGATCAAACACTCTTAAATGAGAGAAACCTTCTTCATCTATATAAAATTGCTTACGAAAATCATTTGCATCATGAATAACTTGAAAATAATCCCGAAGATTCAGAGATTCTTTTGTATACTTTTCAAGCACCTCTATCAACTGATTTACATTTAACGTTCCATAATAATACAATAGACCGCCTGTAAGTTTGATCCACTCTGTATTTCTTTTAATTGTCCCCCTCGCTTCTACATTGCTTTTTAAAGCAGTAATTTGTTCAATTAGTTCAGACGGGACAGCTAGAATCTTCTCTCCTTCATGAACTCCCGTGTAAATTAGTCCATTTGCACGAAAATATCTGATTTGTTCATCCGCAATGTTCAGAGCTTTGCTTCGACCTTCTTTACTAGCCATATTCGTTAATAACGAAAACGCTTACTATCCCATAATAGATAGATCCTCTCTAGATAATGAGGAATTTCTTCTACAAGCAAGTCAATAAGCTTGTCCTTTTTCAAGTTACTTACATTTTTAATTTGCAAGGTTTTTCTTATCTCATCAAGCTCATATTTTGTATATTTACCTAGTCCTTCCTTTAATGAAAACGGAACCTTTATTTCACTCCAATACTTTTTATACTGTTTTTCCTCCTCCTGTTTTCTAAAATTCTTTACCCCTGCTATCATATTTAACATTGCATCTTCTAACTTCTTATCTGTTTTGTTGTTCATGCTTACACCTACTTTCTAAAATTGTCCTATAAATACCCAAACATACTGTTAAGAAGATGATCCTCTTCTTCTTTCATTCTTTTTGAAATAATAGCTTCAATCTCAGTAATATGTCTTAGATATTGGCATTCCTTTTCAGTTGGTTCATATCCATACATGTCATGACCATGTAGTCTTCATCTTTAATATAGATAGCATGCTGATATTTATTCTCAGTTTTAATCATCAATGCATCAAAAACATCTTCTAAATGATCATTTAATTCATCTGTGATTGTTAAAGTTGGCCTACGGTTTTTATTAAATTTGTAGATGAAATTTAATGCATATAAAGGTTGCTCTTCGAGATTAGTAATCAGATAGGTTTGACCACGTATAGAAAAAAATAGATATTCATTTTCTTCTTTAAAAACTACACATTGTACTTTAAGTAATTTAATAAGACGATTATGATGAGGCTTTATATCAAAGAAAATTTCTTTCTCTTTTCCTTTACTCTTGCATTCCTTACAAATATGCTGCCGATGTCCTTTGCCGCTAAACTTCTCATTTGCACGGTACCGATCACAACCGAAACAGTAATGCCCTTGTTTCTTTTTTCCCATGGTTCCAACTCCAACATATAGTTACTCTTCTTCCTCTTCCAAACCCCAACTTATAGAATAATAGATTTCACATAAACCTTCGTGATAGCCCCAACCAATTCCGTCAGATTTGGTTATACAAGAATAAAGTCGATCTTTTAATTCCTGATAAAGTTGGTCATCCCTGTCACAAGCATCTGCAACTTTATCATACATGGACAGCATACTGATATAAAATTTGAGATCAATATCACCATATGCACTCGTGAATTCTGTTCCCATTTCCACATAAAACAGCATCAAATCAATCACCTGATTAGAATCATCAGCTATTTTCTTGAAATCGTTAATAGCTTTCTTTGCTTCTGTTAATCGCATCTTCGGCATTCCACGGTCTGGGAAAAACTCATCTTGTATTTTCTTTTTCGCATTATTAAATAAATCTTTTAAGACTTCTTCTCCGCCAAACTGCACAGAAAGATAGTCTTTTACGTCATGATTGATTTTGTATAAGTCAGTTATAAGCTGAACTAGTTCTTTATGTTCTAATTGTTTCAATGACTTCTTCAAGTCAGTAATTTTAAGTTTTGACATCGTTATTCTCCTTCTTTATTCATCAAACAAGTCTATGTAATTTTGCTTTTCATCTTCTGTTAGCATATCAAACTCTTTCTTTGCAAGATGAAGCACAAATGCACGATCACTGTAATTGAACAACTTCCAAATTTCTTGATTTTTTTTATGAAATTGGTGAATCTCCTCAGTGAGTTCATAATATGGAAGGCTGCCAGATTGCCATTCCTTAAACTTTTCATTCAACAACGTCAATTCATCTTCTGTTACCTTCTTATGATATTGATCAATAAGTTCTCTATCTCTTTTTCTTTCTTCTTTAGACTTTTTTCTTTTCAAGATTTTTTACTCCTACCTTTTTTTGATAATATAAAGTATAACTTAGTAACTTAAACTCATTCAATAAGAGGGATGATATGGATACACTTGAAGAACGATTATATAAAAAAATAGATGAATGCAATAGATTGCAGGAAGAAAATCGTAAGTTAAAAGAATTGTTGAGACAACATAATATTCATGTAGATTCTCCCGCTCAACGAAATGACGTGCTAAATTCTAAACAGCAGAAAATACAAGAAAGACTTATTTTGTTTAAGAAGTTGTTTAAAGGAAGAAATGACGTATATGCAGTAAGGTGGGAATCAACAAGCGGGAAATCTGGATATTCTCCTGCTTGTGAATATGAATGGCATCCAACAATTTGTAAGAAACCAGCAATTAAATGTAATCAATGTCAGCATCGGAAATTGGTGCCTTTAACTGACAAGGTGCTTTATGATCATCTTACAGGCAAGGCGACAATCGGTATTTATCCTTTATTAGAAAATGAAGCATGCTGGTTTTTAGCAGTAGATTTTGATAAAAAAAGCTGGCAAGAAGATGTTTCAGCTTTCTATCAAACATGTAAGAAATTAAAAGTTCCAGCAAGTATTGAACGATCTCGTTCAGGTAAAGGGTGTCATGTTTGGATCTTCTTCGAATCACCTATTCCCGCTTCATTGGCACGTAAATTAGGAAATAGTTTGCTTGAGCTAACTCTTGAAACTAGATATGAATTAGGTTTGGATTCATACGATCGCCTATTTCCCAATCAGGACACTCTACCCAGTGGAGGATTCGGCAACCTTATTGCTCTTCCACTTCAAGGTAAACCTAGAAAAGAAGCTAATAGTGTGTTTATAGATGAAAACTTCAAGCCCTTTTTTGATCAATGGGAATTCTTATCAAATATCAAAAGAATGAAAAAAGAAGAAGTATTACAAGTTACTCAGAATAGAAACTTAAGTCATGATAGCAACGAAGAATCCAGTGAATCAGCTTTTATTAAACCTGAAAAAGTAAATATTATCTTAAAAAATGGTCTCTATATCAACAAAGAAGGTCTCTCTGCTTCCCTACTAAATAAATTAGTTTCTTTAGGTACCTTTAGAAACCCTGAGTTCTACAAAGCACAAGCAAAGCGTATGTCAACACATGGTTTACCAAGGATGATTAACTGCTCTGATAATCAAGAAGAATATGTAGTTGTGCCTCGTGGATGTTTCGATCAAATAGAGGAATTATTTAAAGAACAGAAAATAGAAGCAGAAATTCATGATATGACCAATAGAGGAGTAAGTGTGCCTATTCAATTTACAGGCGTACTTAGGTCAGAACAAGTAGATGCTGTTTCAATGTTAGCCAAAAGCACTTATGGTACTTTAGCAGCAACGACAGGATTCGGAAAAACAGTTGTAGCTGCAGCTCTTATTGCGAAAAGTGGAATTAATACATTAATTATTGTTCATCGCAAACAATTAATAGAACAATGGAAAGAGCGTTTATCTAGTTTTTTTGCCCATACAGACAACATCATCGGTCAAATAGGCGGAGGAAAAAACAAAGCAACGGGTAAAATTGATATCGCTACAATTCAAAGCTTAAATCATAATGGGACAATAAAGGATATTGTGAAGAACTATGGTCAAGTCATTGTAGATGAATGTCATCATATTTCTGCCTACAGCTTTGAAAAGGTTCTTAAAGAAGTTGAAGCAACCTATGTACACGGACTAACAGCAACTCCTACTAGAAAAGATGGCCTACACCCTATTATGAATATGCAATTAGGACCAATTAGATATAAAGTTAGTGCAAAAGATCAAGCCAAAATCCGTCCGTTTGAACATATACTAATACCTAAATATACTAACTTTAAAAGTAATAGCACTGAAGAAGGCAAAGACATTCAGAAGATCTATAGTGAACTAATCAATAACCAAAATCGGAACGAAATGATCTTTAACGATATTTTAACAGAATTAGAAAAAGGCTCAGTTCCACTAATCTTAACCGAACGAATTGAACACGTTTCTCTACTCGTAGAGATGTTAAAGGGATTTGCTAAGAACATTATTACCTTAACTGGTGGTATGAGCAAAAAAGAGGAAAAGGACAAATTTAAAACTCTAAATAATGTAAAAGACAATGAAGAAATGGTCATTGTAGCAACGGGTAAATATATTGGAGAAGGATTCGACTATTCCCGATTAGACACTCTATTTCTTGTGATGCCACTATCGTGGAAAGGAACTCTTCAGCAATATGTAGGTAGACTTCACCGGTTGCACGACAATAAAACAAAGGTAAAAGTATATGATTATGTAGATCATAAGGAACCTATGTTAAAAACAATGTTTGAAAAAAGAATGAAGGGATATCAGGCTTTGGGGTATAAGGTTTTGGAGGTAGAAGAATCAGTTACACAGATGAGATTATTTTGAGTATTAGAACATTCGGGATATAAGAGAGAGGTTTATTTTCCAAATATACCTCTCTCTTATATCCAAAATAAATTAAATTGATTTAAAATTCAACAAGATTAAATCATACATTATGGGATAAGTACAAAAGGATTGACTTGTTACGGTTGCTATTAAGTGATCTAACTCTGCAATGACATGATCATTACTAACTATAACTGCAGGTCCTCTTTTTCCATTTAGCTCAACCGTCCAAATTTCGCCACGTTTCCCTCTGCTACTCATTTTCTTTACCCCAGAAGATTTCATCTTTCTCTTTAACGATTTGTGCTTTGCTGGGTCTACTATCAAAGTAACAGTCAAATAACATATTAAGTAATTTTATTCTCTCACCATTATCCATTTCTTCAATTTCTTTCATTATTTCATCAGCAGTCATTGTTAACACCTCTAATTAATTTAATTATATGCTTATTTCACAATAATCTCCTACTCATCCGAATAATACATTTGTATATTTATTCCTATTTATCTTTAAGATGTGATGCAGATGATCTAATTAAAAACATCTCTAATATGTTTTTGTTACCTAACTAATTCCCCTTGATTCAGCTCAACTGTATATCATTCATTTTTATAACTCAGTTTCATTCCAAACCTCATCATCAAGATCATTATCCCAAAAGTCGAGACTACTCTCACTCGTTTTAGTTAGATCTTTTGTTAAACTTTTATCTTTACTTGCTTTTAAATATTCAACAAACTCTAAGATTTTTTCCACTTCTTGTTCAGAAATATGTTCAATTAACTTAAGCAAACGCTCTTTGGCTATATTCATTATGGCGTTCACCTCTTTCATATTATTTACTTTTATTTTACCATGCAATTTTTTATTGTATTTAAAAAAGGCTCTGTTAAAAAATATGCTGATTAAAACAAAGCACAAAGTTTCGTACAAGTGATATTTAGTTTAATTTTTTACTCTTATTCTGCAAGTTAACCAACGAAACTTTATCATCTTAAAAACGTATAAGTATGTAGAACGAATGTTATTCTTTATTTTGCGCTATAAGGAGTTGTAGTTTATGTTAGGTCTAAATGTAAAAAAATCAAATAACATTGTGAGTATTAAGTGGCAGTTAACGAAGGTGGAAATCCCTACATCTGAAATTATCGATGTCTCTTTAGATGATACATATGGTGGCGAGGAAAAGGAAGCTATTAGAATTGGCACACCTTACGGAACTACTGATAGAGTAGTCATTAGGACGACGAAACAGACTTATATTCTTTACACCACAAATCCTACTTCCATCAAAAATAAAATATTGTCATAAATGAATGTTTAAAATACCAGAGTAAAAAAAGGCATACTAATAAATCTAGTATGCCTCCCCAAAAATCAAACCATAACTTCCTTCTTCAAACTCTCTTCTTCCTTCACCAACTTCTTCACAAGCTGATCAATCTTCTCAATCTCAGCACTTGAATTCTTCCACCAATTTCGGCTCCAAATTCTCGTAATTTTCCACCCTTTTGTTTCCAGAAATCTTTGTCTATAAACATCGCGCTCTTTTGTAGATGGTGCACTATGGTACATTGCCCCATCACATTCAATGCCAATGATATATTTTTCCGGTTGGTTAGGATGGACAACGGCTAAATCAATTCGATATCCAGACATACCAATTTGGGTATCAACCTTATATCCTAGGTTGGTTAGAGCTGTGTAGACTTGCTCTTCAAATGGTGAGTCGAAAACTAGGTTGCTTTCTTGCTTTTTTGTATTTTGATTTTCATTGAGCTTTGTTAAAACAGCTTCAATTTCATTCTTTCTCACATGTGAGACAGCTTTGGCGTATTCCATGTAGCTTTTTAAAAACTTTGGTCCTTCATTTTTTGTAGAGCTAACGCTTAGTTCGCTAGGTTCGATGCTTGTGACAACGTGAATTTCTTCTTTTGAACGTGTCACCGCAACGTTTAAGCGATTTTCTCCGCCTTGTTGGCCGAGTGAGCCGAAGCGATTATAAACTCTACCTTCTTGATTTTTCGCATAGGCAATCGAGAAAATAATGATATCTCTTTCGTCACCTTGAACATTTTCGATGTTTTTGACGAAAATTCGTTCATCCATGTCTCTGCTCATAATTTGCTGGTACAATACACCGAACTCTTGATCTTCTTCTACTTGAGCATCGATGATATCCTGGATTTTATCTTGTTGCTTCGCGTTGAAGGTGATGATTCCGACGGTTTTCGTTGGATGCTGAAGAACAGTTTTTTTCAGCAAATCAACAACAGCTTTTGCTTCCACTTCATTGCATTGGTTAATCCAGCGACCGTCTACCTTATGCCATTGAATCGCTGCCGGCTGACGCAACGGTTCAACGTTTGGGGCGATTTGGATATTTCCATTGTAATAAGCATGGTTTGAGAAGTTGATTAACTCCTCGGATTTTGATCGGTAATGCCATTGCAGCATTTTTTCAGGCAGTGAACGTTTTGCCAAGTTCAACAAACTTTCCGATTCTTTAAAATCATCCACTTCAGCATCATCTTCGTCGTCAGAAATCACGCCTCTAAATAACGTAGAAGGAGGTAATTGCTTTTCATCCCCGGCTACTACTAGCTTTTCAGCGCGAAATGCTGCAGGAAGTCCATTTTCCACCGTACATTGTGATGCTTCATCAAAAATAACGATATCAAATAGTTCCTTTTGCAATGGGAAAATGGCCGAAACGGTTTCAGGTGATGTTAACCAAATGGGCATAACATCTAAAAGTCCATTTAATGAAAACTCGCGAACAAGCTTTCTTACTGGCCAGATCATTCTCTGTTTCCCAGTTTGATGCTTTAATTCTCGCATTGCTTTGCTGTTTGTTTGCTTGACTGAATTTAATTTTTCCAGAAGACGATTGATCAGCACTTTTACGGTAAGCTCGCGTTTTTGTAGTAATAGTGCTTTAAAATCTTCCCGTACTTTCTCGATTTCTTCCGTTCCAATTTTCGTTAAAATGGGATGCTTTGATTCAATCCCATCAATCCAATGTATAAAAGCAGACTGTCTCACAATATCGACCCATTCATCAGAAAGCTGTTTATGAATATTGTTCGAAGTTTTATCTTTTAGCATATCAATCATCTTTTTGATGTTCGGTAAAAACTCATCATACTCACGATCCATATTCCGCAAATCTTCAAAGTCTTGCAGAATAAATTCATGCTTCTGCTCAATTTCGGTTAAAGGAATATCTCCTTTAGAAATTCGTCCATGATATTTTTTGACTAATTCATCGTTAAAATAGGCTTGTAATGACTTAACTTCAGTTGACATTTTTTCCGACACTTGTGAAAGGTCAAACAAAATCTTTAAGCTTTCTCTAATGCGTGGCCATTCTTTTGATGAAGTTCCTTTGAATTTTTCACCGTTCAGAAGCTCTTCAACAATCGTTTTTCCAGTGAAAGAAGTCCACCACCATAAACGCAGCTTTTGTAAGGTTCTTTTTTCCTCTGGATTCAAATCATCATAGATTTTCTCTAATTTATCGTTAATGAGCCACGTATATTCAGGAGTAATGTCATCTTGATCAAATTCATTTAAATAAGAAATACTTGTCTTAGCTTTATCAATGACATTTTTTAATATCTCCACAATCGTCAGTCGGTCTTTGAGCTCCAATTTAGCAAATGACTTTCTTTCTTTTAAAGGATAATCATCACTACCAAATCGGCTGTAATACGTTCCATATGAGAAAATCTTCATTAATACATCATCTAAATTGTCTTTCGTTAAAGAATGAAGAATTTCTTTTAATTCCAAAATTACTTCAATTTCATTAATCGGCTTTCCTAACGAATATAAATCAAATGCCTTATACCCATGTGGCTGTACCTCGTATAAACCCTTTGCAATGGCATTTAACTTCGATTCATATTCTTCTATTTTAGAAGAAAGCTGGACCAACTCATTTTCATGGTTATTTGCTATTTTTTCATCTTCTAGTAATGTGTTTAACTTTTTATACAATGGTTTTCTGTCATTTTTTTCATCATGTAACAGTGCAACATGTGATGATAATCCTAGTGCTTCTAAGCGTTGGTACACAACATCAAGCGCAGCTCTTTTTTGACAAACTAAAAGCACGCGTTTATCTTGTGAAATGGAATTTGCAATTAAATTCACAATCACCTGAGATTTACCAGTACCTGGTGGCCCATGAACAACTAACCCACGATTGCGGTCTACTTCATTAATAATTTCTTCCTGTGATGCATCTGTATCAAGAACAAAAAACTTCTCTTTTTCGGGTTTATTCACTATTTCTTCAGGCGTGCTACCTTCGTCATAATCTGAGGTTTTTAAATCCTCACCAGCATTCAGTAATTCACTTAAAATACCTAAATCAGCCTGTTCATCTTCAGTTGCCAGTATCAAATCTTCGTAATCTTTTAATAAAGCTGAATTTCCCTGAGGGTAATTCCCTAATATCGCGATATGATCTAACTGAAATTGGCCCTTTTGAAATTCAGGAATTTCACTTTGTTTATAATCTTTAAACTTCTCAAGCTCCTGTTGATTGTTCCAAAGAATATTAAAGGAGTACTCTTTTAGCCAAGAAATTAACGTTAAAAAGTTGATCGATTTTGCTTGCTCTTCCGCTTCATCAAATATTTTCTCGTCAAGATCTAACCCACTAAATTTTTTGAAAGCTAAAATAAGTGTGCGGTTCAACTGAGGCTCGCCCTCATTTACATCGAGCTTCCACTGTGTACCGTTCACTTTTTCTCTCTCAAGCTTTACTGGATATAAAAACAAAGGAGCGCGTACGTATGTTCCGTCTAGCATACAGCCAGAAATGTACGGGTAACCAACATACAAATCATACAACCCTGTTTCTTCCTCGATTCCCTTTACATTTCGATACAATGAAGTCAATTTCCCGGATAGAGCTAAAGAGTCGTCGTTAGAAACATCTTGCTTTACCAACACAACATTTCCTTTTCCTTCTACTACTCTTTCAACGACCGTTTTGGCATCTACTTTTTGCGCTAATTTATCAATCGAGCTAATATCAAAAGCCCATTTATCATATAATTTCAAGGTCCGAATCGACCTGTTGCGTTTACTTAAATCATTTAATCGATCTTTTAATTGCGTTAATTTATCCTTCATTTTTTACCACCTATACTAAAAAATAAAAAATCATCAGTTCTCGTCTGATGATTTGTATTAAGTCATATATTAAATTATACCCCCTAAATATTTACAAGGAAAGGCAAAATTCGACTTTGGGAAAAGTATGCAAATGAGTGAAGAAGTTGCTTGTGAGTTTAGGTCAAAAACCGCAAGAAGTGTACTCGCGGTTTATTTACAGAGATGAAAACTCTAAGTTCGACTAATTATTGTTCTACGACTATTGATTGTTTTTTAACAAATCACGGATTTCTGTTAATAGCTCGGTATTTTTGTCAGCAGTAGCAGGCGCTGGCTTGTTTTCTTTCTCTGTTTCTTTCCTTTTAACATATTTGTTCATGACTCTGACAAAGAGGAAGATCGAAAAGGCAACAATCAGAAAGTCGACCACATTTTGTAAAAATTGACCATATTTAAGCTCTGCTTCCCCTATTTTGACCGTCAGATTTGTAAAATCGACTCCACCCATTAGAAGGCCTACTAGTGGCATAATCATGTCATCAACAAGGGAAGAAACAATTTTCCCAAACGCTGCCCCAATTACAACCCCAACAGCCAGGTCCAGGACATTTCCTTTCATCGCAAATTTCTTGAATTCATTCCACATACCTTTGTTACATCCTTTCTTTTTAGATAGAGGTGATTATACTATGAAGGTGATGTGAAAACCAAATTTGGTAAAAAATGCACACTAATATTGGAGGCTAAATGAGCCTTTAAAGTAAGCAAGATAACATACTTAGTTACATCATAAAACGCAACATAATAATATTATGTTAACTAGAAATCGAAAAAGTAGAAAATCCAACAGAAATCCTACTTATTTAATTTAAATTCTTATGTGATCCATCACAGTTAGGCATTCTTTTCGAAAGACCACATGTACAATCAGTTAATCCCTTACCAATCAGAATTCGCTCAATACATTTCATAATCCTTGATTCTCTAGTTTTAGATTGTTTTGGCTGAGAAAAATGAAGAATATATGCTCTTTGTCGTCCTGGCGTTAATGCTTCAAAAGCCGTTTTCAAGGCGGGCAGCTCTTCAAATTTATGATGAAGCTCTTCAGGTATAGTAAACTCTGAATGCTCCTTAGCCTTCACTTCTAAACCCGCTTTTTCAACCTCGATAGCTTCCAGAATATAAGCTTTCAAGGTAGATTCCATTTCAATAATTTCTTGTAGATTTGTGAAACGAATTTGGCGAGCTGACTGGACATTCTCCGTTTGTTGAATGAGAATTTTCTGCGGATCCTTAAGCAAAGCCCCTTTATGAAAGAGAAGTGCACAGTACTCTTTAAATCCATGGATTAACACAATATTTTTCCCATTTAACGTGTAGCAAGGATGCTTCCACTTAAATTCTTCAGTTAACTCAGAGTCTTGAACAATCTCACGTAGCTTCACAAACTCTTCCTTCCACTTTTTCGCGGCAGTTAAAAATTCATCAACTTTTGGATTTAAATTTGTATTGTTCATTTAGGTATACCCCATTTTAATTTTTCGGTAAGTAAAACGGCTAGAATTTCTCACTTTTGAATTTATAACAACACTTCTATTATATCAAGAAAATAGATAAAATACGGTTGGGATCGCTCTTTTCCTGTAGTAACATAAAAAACGAGACTAAAGAATTAGCCTCGCAATTGAACTATGAATTTAAATTATTAGTAGGATTTCCATCCGCATCAGTACGTACATAACCTCCACCCTCTTCTTCACTCAAGTGGACGGAAGTATTCCCATCTCCATCTCTCCAATAACCATCAATCCATACCCCATCACGCCAATGCCCCTCTACGTAATGAGGTTGAACATGGTGAGTTCCAGGCTGTTCTGATGTTTCTATTGAAGAAGCTGCTTCTGCCTGAGCCACATGAGGTTGGACTTGATGCACATTTGATGCTCCTTCTGTCCCTGCATTTGCTACATTTTGATGATCGTTAACTTGTTCAGCACCATCCGCTCCATCAACTAAATCGATCACCCCAACAGCAAGTGTCCCGATCGCCACTGTTTTTCCGATATCTCGAATTCCTTGCTTTACTTTTATGTCATCTCCTTCTTTAATTCCTTCATATGTAGATTTTCCACTATGATAGGTATTTTTTGCAGTTTGATAGACACCCTTTGCTGTTCTACCTATCGAATCCGCCATATCGTTTAATCCTTGATCCTTTTTATGTTTATCTTCTTGAATCAAACCTGTTGCCGTATTCCAAGCACCATCTGCAACTTGCCCAACCGTATCACCAGCAAATTCGGAAGCTTTTTTAACCCCACCTCCTACTTCTTTAATAAACTTACTACCTGTTACATCTCCAACAACATTAACTGCCCCACCAATCACAGTTCCTGTTGCTTTACCTGCGAATTTACCAACATCTCTTAAAAATCCCATTAAAGTGTTCCTCCTCTATCTTATAAAAGCGAAAAAAGACCCACCCAAATAGGTGGATCATACCGACGTATCATTCTCCATCTTTTTAGGCGACTCGGCCACCATAGCATTTGCTTTAGGCCCGTAGTTTTGCGTCCCTACTTTTCAATAGGTTTGCCATTATCTAATGATATATATGTTATAGGATAATTTTACTATATAATAGGCGGTTTTTAAATAAGAATTTGATAACATATGTTTGTAATAGAAATAGTTTAATAGAACTTAAATTTTTGTCTAAAAACAATCCTTTAACCTATGCTTTTTTGATGCTCAAAGCAATATATTTTCCCACCAAACTTCTTATTCGACAGACAAAATGACTGTACCTTCTCAGAGACAGGTTTATTACATATACAGCACTTTGCATGTTGGTTTTGAACTAGGCTCTTTTCATCTAAGTTACCTTTTTCTAGCTTTAACGATTGTACATGCTGCTCTCTAATTGAATGATCTATTATATTTGCTTCAACTATGGCTTTATAAATATAATCCATATCATGTTCGTTTAAAATAGGCTCTTTATTATGTATTTTAAGTACGGACACTTTCCTATGGATATAATCAGATAATTCAACATCATATACGATTAATTCATTAGAACCTATTTTTCTGAAATCTAAATCGTCGATTTTGAACGTGCACCGTTTTGTAAATGACACCATTGAAATAAATTGATTATGATACTTTTCATCAATTTGATTTTTAATCGCTTGAATATGACCATAGTTTTGAATAAATGGGTTCATCATTTTAAACTTTCCATTTACAGACCATGTTTTTCTTTCTTTACCACCATAAATCGTTCCTTGATAGTTCTTTGTTTCGATAACAAAGATTCCATAGGGTGTGATGACAATATGATCAATCTGAGAATAACCAGATTTAGCTTTTTCATTTTTTATCATAATATCAGTTAAATGCCTATATTCTTTAGGAAGCTGGGCTAACTGTATATCGATTTTGTATTCCCCAATCTCTCCTTTCCTAGCTGCGACCTTTTCATTGTGTTTGTTCTGTGAAGTTGTTGATTTAACTTCTGATTTTTGTTTGGTCTCTTGTTTATTCTTTTTAAATAAGTTTGATAAAAGTTTCATGCTTATCACCTCTGAACTAATCATTAATTTGTAAATGATGGAAAAAAATAGAGCTCAAGAGTTTTATCGTCTCTTGAGCTCTATTTTTAAGTAGTTCAATGTAAATAACATGTAATTCAGATTTTGAGGTTAAATGGATTTATTGCTAGATTAATTTCTGATAAAAGATTTATGCTGTGAGAAAAAATGCCACCATTATTTATAGGATGTAAGTACACTCTTTTCTACTACTTGTAGCCTTATTAAGTATGATCATCCAGTTTATTTCTTTATTTTGTAATTTTTATGATTCACAATGGTTTTAAGCGGTTCATTTTTTTCTTTTGACATACCATAATCGACCATCACAGAATTTTCCCTAACCCCTGATACGACACCTTCATGGGTTTCACCCTCACGTTTGAAGGTAATTACATCACCAATTTTTGCATTCGCCATTCATATCACCTCGCCTTTTTATAGTTTCCAAAAAAGGCGAGGAAATTCAGGATTATTTTTTTGTAATAGGAGACCTAATTCTTCCCTGTTATCTTATGGTACTGATTTTTTCCCATCCTCATTTTGATAGGTTATTTTGGAAACATCACTTTCTATAATCTAATAATAAGGTGAATTTTTATCGGTTAAAGCTCGTTTGATTGTATTATCTATTTACTCGGTAAAGAATTAAGAACGTATTTGTGGTAGGATTTTCAGGTTCGTTTAACATATGCATGATTATTTTATGATAGCATGTGCTAGGTATTATGGATTGAAACAATGTATTACTAAAGAAGTAACATAAGAGTATTATCCAAATTTGACTTCATAGGAAATTTGATAAATATCTCAACTTAAAAATTCAGTTTATATTCACATGCTAATTTTAAAGAAGACCAACCTTTTTTTTGACCAGCACTAAACTTAACTCTTAAAGAAAGTTCCTCTTGCTTTTCATTCCAGTACAATGTTGTTTGTATTGGGCTAGGGTATTGCTTACTAACAAAAACTTCACTCTTAACATTTCCGTGTTGTAAAACTATACTGTGGTTTTGATTATAAAATGTAACGATTAGTGTAGACTTTCCAAGTAGAGCTTGCACACCCTTGCGAAGTTTGGTTTGATTAGATGTAATTAACTTTTCACCCAACTCCGCAGATACCTCTATTAAGCTTTGCTGATGATTTATCAAATTCTTTGCGAATTTTTCTTGCACCTCCTCAACAATCGACGATAGGGACCCGATATCAAAATATTGTGGTCCTAAGATTTTTCCGATACCAGGATTTTTGGCTGTAATTTTAGCAGTTTTTTTTGAGATCGCCTTAAGAGAGAAGGCTTCTTCGATATATTGATTATCAACGAACAAAATTAATTCTAAATCACTATTATCTAAACGGTCTTTTAGATAATTATCCGGGACTAG